>JAVJTC010000022.1 GCA_040219085.1 Acidimicrobiales bacterium | reverse complement strand
CAGCAGCCGACGACGGTGGCGACGACGGCACAGCAGCCGACGACGGTGGCGACGACGGCACAGCAGCCGACGACGGGGGCGACGACGGCGCAGCAGCCGACGACGGTGGCGACGACGGCGCAGCAGCCGACGACGGTGGCGACGACCCGGCGGCCGCCGGGCTCCAGCGGGCGATCGACTTCGTCGCCCAGTACAGCGGTACGCCCACGTCGACAAACATCACCGAGCCGCTTCCGGCCCGACCCGAAGAAGGCGTGGACGTCTACTGGGCCGAGTGCAGCTTCCCGGTGTGCAACACCATCGGTGACGGCATCGAGGCCGCCACCGAACTGCTCGGCTGGAACCTCGACCGGGTTCCCTACAACCCGGGCAACCCCGAAGAGGTCGGTTCGGTCCACCTCCAGGGCATCCAGACCGGCGCCGACGTCCTGATGACATCGGGCCGTCCCCGTTCGGAGTGGGAGGCCGCGGCCGACCTCGCCGTCGAGAACGGCGTGCCCATCATCGACAGCTACACCCGCAACCCGGTCCTGCAGGCCGAGAACGGCATCTGGTCCTGCTTCGGCTGCGAGGCGGACTCGGAGCTCGTGATGCAGCTCATCACCAACTGGGTCATCGCCGACTCCGGTGGCAACGCGACGATTCTCTACTCGACCATTCCCGACTTCCCGATCGTCGCCTTCCGCGACACGGTGGTCGAGGCGACGGTCGCCGAGAACTGCCCCGGCTGCAACCTCGTGACGGTGCAGCACTCGGTTCAGAACCTGCTCGAGGGTGCGATCCCAGGCAACCTGATCGCCCAGATCCAGGAGAACTCCGACGCCGAGAACCTCTACATCCTGTTCGCATTCGGCGACCAGGCGTTCGGTTTCGTGCCGGCACTCGAAGAGGTCGGCCTGCTCGACGCGGTGAAGATCACCGGCCACGATCCGATCATCGAGTCGCTGAACAACCTCGATGCCGGCATCGAGGCCGCATGGACCGGCAACCCGGTCTTCCAGGTGGGCTTCAACTTCGTTGACTGCTACGCCCGCATCGCCCAGGGCGTCGAGTGCAACCCGGACACGGTGCTGCCGACTCAGGTCCTGACGCCCGGCTCCGAGGGGCTCGCGCTCGCGCTGGCATTCCAGGCCGAGACCGGTGTCAACGCCCCGTACGTCGGTGATCCGGACTTCATCGCGAAGTTCACGGAGCTCTGGCAGCTGAACTGAGCCTCTTTCGGCTCCTGAAGCCCTGTGACCGGCGGCCCGCTTCGGCGGGCCGCCGGTCCGCGTCCCGGCTCCGGGTGACTTGCCACGACGCCGGATCGTCGCCACACTTTCCCGTCGCAGGCAACGTCTGCGATCCATCCATGGAGGGGACTTCCACATGAAGCGTTCACGCTGGGCCGCACTTCTCGCGGTCCTACTCACCTTTTCGCTCATCGCCGCAGCCTGTGGCGACGACGACGACACGTCCTCGGGAGGTGACGACGGCGCAGCATCCGACGACGGCAGCAGCGACGACGGCAGCAGCGACGACGGCTCGACCGACGACGGCTCGACCGACGACGGCACATCGGACGACGGCTCGACCGACGACGGCACATCCGACGACGGCGGCGACGACCCGGCAGCTGCGGGCCTGGCCCGGGCCGAGGCGTTCATCGCCGACTACCTCGGGACCCCGACGTCGATCAACGTCTCCGAGCCGCTGCCCGAGGTCCCGTCCTCGGACGTGACCTTCTACTGGGCCGAATGCAACTTCCCGGTCTGCAACACGATCGGCGACGGCATCGAGGCCGCCTCCGCCGACCTCGGCTGGACCTTTCAGCGGGTGCCGTACAACCCGGGCAACCCCGAAGAGGTCGGTTCGGTCCACCTCCAGGGCGTCCAGTCCGGCGCGGACGTGGTCGGCACCTCGGGTCGCCCCGCCTCGGAGTGGGAGACGGCAATCGACGCCGGCATGGATGCCGGCGTGGTGTTCCTCGACGGCTACACGACCAACGACGCGCTCGGTGAGGAGAACGGGATCTACGCCTGCTTCGGCTGCGAGGCCCAGTCCCAGCTCGCCATGGAGATGATGGTCAACTACCTCATCGCCGACAGCGGCGGGAACGCGACGATCATCTACTCGACCATTCCGGACTTCCCGATCATCGCCTTCCGCGACACCGTGATGGCCGACGTGATCGACGAGAACTGCCCGAACTGCGAGCTCGTGACGGTGGAGCACTCCATCCAGAACCTCCTCGAGGGCGCGATCCCGGGTCGGCTGATCAGCGAGATCCAGAACCAGTCCGACGCCGAGAACCTCTACGTGTTCTTCTCCTTCGGTGACCAGTCGTTCGGGTTCGCCGACGCGGTCGACGAAGCCGGACTGCTCGAGTCCGTCAAGATCATGGGCCACGATCCCGGCATCGGGAACCTGCTCAACGTCCGGGACGGCCGGGAGCTCGCGTGGGGCGGAAACCCCGTGGTCCATGTCGGCTACGTCATGGTCGACTGCTACGCGCGGATCCTCCAGGACGTCGGGTGCAACCCCGACACCCTCCTGCCGACCGAGATCCTCGTGCAGGGGTCCCAGGGACTCGCGGACGCCATCGCGTTCAACGAGGAGGCGGGCTACAACTCGCCCTACGTTGGCGTCCCGGGCTTCCAGGACGAGTTCCGCGCACTGTGGGGCGTCGGCTGATCGGCTGACACTCTCTTCGCGGTCCGGACCCTCCGCGGTCCCGGACCGGAAGAATCGATCGGTGGCCCGTCCCGACCCGGGGCGGGCCACCGCCGCGTCCGCACCCCGATACCCGCCCCCGATTCCCCTGGCCGATTCGCCCTCGCATAGTCTCAGGGACGTTCACGACGATCCAGGGGGAACGAGACGCATGGCCATGACGACACCGCGCTACGGGAAGATCACTCCGTCGGAGGTCGAATGGGAGCAGTTCCACGACCCGCACGGCCGCCCGACCACGCCGGTGCGCAACCTCACGGTGGAGGGCGGGCCCAACATCATCGAGGCCAAGTTCCCACCGAACTTCCACGCGGGTGACCACTGGCACCCCTACGACACGATCTACATCTTCACGCAGGGTGAGATGAAGGTCGGCGGTGAGGGTTCCTACAAGCCCGGCGACATCCGCTGGGTCAAGGCAGGCCACGTGTACGGCCCCGAAGAGGCCGGGCCGGAAGGTGTCCAGTTCTATCTCCTCGCCCAGGGTGGCGAGGTGGGCCTCAACTGGGCGGACCTCTACGACGTTCCCGAGGAACTGAAGCAGCGCCTCGAGACGATCGAGAAGCCCTGGGGCCGGGTCAACATGGACGAAGTCGAATGGATGGACTTCCCCGATCCCGCCGGGCGCGAGACCCAGCCCGTCCAGGTGCTGGCGATGGAGGACCCCTACATCCTGCGCACCCGGTTCGTTCCGACGTACTCCGCCGGCGCCCACTGGCACGACTTCGACACCGTGTACTTCGTGACCGAGGGTTCCATGCAGTTCGGCCCCCAGGAGCCGAACTACGTCAAGGGCGACATCCGCTGGGTCAAGGGCGGCCACTCCTACGGACCGGAGGAACCCGGCCCCGACGGCGTCGAGTTCATCCTCATCAGCCTCGGGGGCGAGGTCAGCCTGCACTGGGCGGACCTCGAGGACGCACCGCTGGGCACCATCACGCCCTGAGCGCGACCACGCGCCGGACCATCGACTAGAACACACCAACCGAAACCACCCAGGGGGAACAACGGATGCAGGTACGAGGCGCGGTGCTCGAGGAGCTCGGGGGCGACTTCATCGTCCAGGATCTCGAGCTGTCCGAACCCAAGGCGAACGAGGTCCTCATCGACCTCAAGGCGTGCGGGGTCTGCCACTCCGACGACCACGCCCGGACCAATGACGTCCCGATCACCGAGGAGTTCGGTGGCGGCGGATTCCCGTGGCTCAACGGACACGAGGGCGCCGGCATCGTCGAGGCCGTCGGATCGAGCGTGACCGTCGTCAAGCCCGGCGACCACGTCGCCACCTCCTTCATCCCCTCGTGTGGCTACTGCCGGTGGTGCGCCACCGGCCGCATGTACCTGTGCGACAACGGCGCCCAGATCCTCATGGGCACCCAGATGGACGGCACGCACCGGTTCCACAACGCGGCCGGCGAGGGCGTCGGGCAGCTGTGCATGCTCGGCGAGTTCGCAACCAAGACCGTCGTGCCGGACCTGTCGGTGGTGAAGATCCCCGACCACATCGGTTTCGACGTCGCATGTCTGCTCTCGTGCGGTGTGACCACCGGCTGGGGATCGGCGGCGGGCCGTGCCGAGATCAAGCCCGGCGACACCGTCGTCATCTGGGGAATCGGTGGTGTGGGCGCATCGGCGGTACAAGGCGCGGCCCACGCCGGCGCAAAGCGGATCTTCGCCATCGACCCCGTGGACCTGAAACTCGAGTACGCCCAGGCCTTCGGCGCGACCGACGTCATCAACAACGCCGGCAAGACCATCGAAGAGGTCCTCGAGCCCATCCACGCCGTCACCAACGGCCAGGGCGCCGAGGTCTGCATCATGACCCCGGGCGTGAACACCACCGCCATGATCGGCGAGGCCTACCAGACCATCTGCAAGGACGGCACCCTGGTTCTGACCGGCGTCACCTCGTGGGAGGACACGAGCATCCAGGCCCCGGTCCTCGAGTTCATCATGTCGAACAAGACGATCAAGGGCTCGCTGTACGGCTCCCAGAACCCCCGCCACGCCATCCCCCACCTCATCGGGATGTACGAGACCGGTCAGCTCAAGCTCGAAGAGATGATCACCACCCGCTACGACCTCGACAACATCAACGACGCCTTCGCCGACATGCACGCCGGCAAGAACATCCGCGGCGTCCTCATGTACGAGTGAGCTGACCGCGGGCTTCGGGCACAGGTCCGATCAGGAGCTGGTGAAGAGAGGCGGCGGCCCGGTGGGTCGCCGCCTCTCTCGCGTCCGGACCTCGGAACCTAGGAGGCGGTCCATCCGGCGTCGACGGGAATCGCCTGGCCGGTCACCATCCGCGACTCGGGCTTGCAGAGGAAGACCATCATGTTCGAGATGTCGTCGACGGTGACGTGGCCGCGTTCCCCTTCGAAGAGGTTGTTGGCATTGAAGGCCGCGAAGGCCTTCTTCGCGTCCACGTTGCCGAGGCCGACGTTCTCCTCGGACACCGGATCTATCTCCATCTGACCAGCGAGGCCGGTGATCATGCCGCTGAAGATCGTGCCGGGGCACACGCAGTTGACGTTGATGCCGTAGGGAGCGAGCTCCGCCGCCCAGCTCTTCGTCGCCATGACCACGGCCCCCTTGGACGCGGCGTAGTGCGAGACGTACGGGAGCGCCTTGACGCCACCGGCCGACGACGTCGAGATGATGCGGCCCTCACCGCGCTCGATCATTCCGGGAACGACGTACTTGGTCGTGTAGAAGATGCCCTTGACGTTGGTGTCGATGATGGCGTCGATCGACTCCGACGGCATCTCGTTGATGGCGTCCACCTTGCAGACGCCCGCGTTGTTCAAGAGGAAGTCGATGCGGCCGAGGCGTTCGAGCGCCTCTTCGACGGCCGCCTTGATCTGGGATTCGCTGCGCACGTCGGCCTTGATGGCGATGGCGTTGACACCCTCCGCCTCGCAGTCCGCGACCGTCTGGTGGAGCTCCTCTTCGGTGCCGAGCGGATAGATCGGCGGAATGTCCTCGCAGATGTCGAGGGCGACGATGTTCGCCCCTTCGCGGGCGAGGAATTTCGCGTGGTTCGCACCCTGTCCGTGCGATGCCCCGGTCACGAGTGCGACCTTTCCCTCGAGCGACTTCGTCATCGGTTCCCCCTTGGTGTCGTCGTCGACACCGGTCGTGTAGATGTCCCGCGAGCCTAGAGGAGCCCACCCACGGCGCTGAAAACGGCGTCCGGGACCGGGCGTGTGAGGAGGCACCAGCGAGTGCCTGAGTGCAGGGGGACCTCAGGACAGGGCGAGTCTCGGCGCGCTGCGCCCGGTCATCAGGTGACGCAGGGTCGGGTCGGTGCTGAACAACTCCCGGGCCCTGTCCGGGCCGATCTCGGTGACCAGGGCCTGGAAAGCGATGTCGTGGCGGATGAACTCGATTGCCACCAGGACCACTGCGGGGTCCTCTGAGAACAGCCCCCACATCGTGTCTCCGACGGCGCCGCCGACGAGAACCCGGGTGTGGTCGACGGCGAGGATGAGGAGCCGGCAACCGACGCGGTCCAGGACGATGTCGGGCTCCGAGAACGTGTGGCGGTGGACATGGCCGACCGGAAGAAGGTCCCCGTCGCCGAACACGAGGGCGGACACGTCGACGCGTCGTGCGTCGGCTTCGACGAGAGCCGGTTCGAGGTCGCCGAGTTCGTCGGACCACACCGACAGGTACACGTCGTCGTCGGCCTCGTGGATGAGGTCCAGCGCGCGCGCCACAACGGCGTCGCGGCCCTGGAGGTTGTGCACGAGGTGGACCGGCGACGCCTTCGTCATCGACGGCAGTGCCTCGGACAGGGCGTCGATGGTGGACTCGACATCGTCACGGATCCGGCGCAGCAGCGACTCCGGCGGCAGCGAGAGGTACTGGCGGCCGTCACCGTCGGCCACCTCGAAGGCCGCCCCCCGTGCGACGAGCTTCGCGAGGGTCTCGTAGACGGTGGAGCGCGGCACGCCGGAGCGTTTCGCGACCTCGTAGCCGTTTATGGGCTCCCCCGCGGCGACGAGGGCGACATAGGCCTTCGCCTCGTAGGCCGACATCCCCACGGCCTGCAGCTGGGAGACGACCTCGGACAATCGATCCGTCTGCACGGCGTGAGCGTACCAACGACCATTGGCCGCGGCCAGGGTGTGGTCGGATCCTGTGCTCGTCTGCCAGCGGTACCGCCGAGCTACCGACAAGGCGCGCCGAACCGCCGTTGATCGGCCGGACCGCTGGGCGTTAGTGTTCTAACGACGTAGTCCGCCGAACCCCCAGGAGGTGCGAATGGGGACCCGCACCCACCCAGGATCACTGATTCCCGACATCGAACCCGTACAGCTCCTCGAGCCGTCGGGTGAGCTGCACGACAGCGATCAATGGCCGACAGACCTCGACGCGGCCGACCTCGTCGCGATGTACGAGCACATGGTGCTGACCCGTGCACTCGACCGCGAGCTGGTCAACCTGCAGCGCCAGGGCCAGCTGGCACTCGTGGCGTCATGTCGGGGCCAGGAGGCCGCCCAGGTGGGTTCCGCCTGGGCGTGTCGCGACACCGACTGGATGACACCGCAGTACCGCGAGCTGGGTGCGGCCGTCGTGCGTGGCGTGGACCCCGTCGGCATCGGCAGGTTCTGGCGCTCCACGTGGCACGGCACCAACGAACTCCTGAAGCAGCGGATCACGCACTTCTCGGTACCGATCGCCACGCAGTGTCTCCATGCGACGGGTATCGGGCTCGGCATGAAACTCGACGACGAGGACGACGTCGTCATCTGCTACTTCGGTGACGGCGCGACGAGCGAGGGCGACGCCCACGAGGCGATGAACTTCGCCGCCGTCTTCGAGGCCCCTGTGATCTTCTTCGTCCAGAACAACCAGTGGGCCATCTCGGTACCCGTCGCCGAGCAGACCCGCTCGCTGTCGATCGCCCACAAGGCCGTCGCCTACGGAATGCCCGGCGTACGTGTCGACGGAAACGACGTGGTCGCCAGCTACGCGGTCACCCGCGAGGCCGTCGAGCGCGCCCGCGCCGGTGGCGGGCCGACGCTGATCGAGGCGGTGACCTACCGCATGGAGCCCCACACCACCTCCGACGATGCCACCCGGTACCGGCCCGAGGGCGAACTCGAGCACTGGGCGGAACTGGATCCGATCGATCGACTCGTGAAGCATCTGCGTTCGGTGGACGCCTTCGACGACGACGTCGAGAAGGCCGTCGCCGACAAGGCCGCCGCCGCGACCGCTCACCTGCGTGAGGGGATCTGGGACATCGACCCGGTCGACGCCTCCGCACTTTTCGACGACGTCTACGCCACCGAACCACCGAACTACGCCGAACAGCGCGCCCAACTCGCCGCGGAGATCGACGCACGCACCGGCGAGGGAGAGCGCTGATGGCCTCGACGATGGTGGAGGCGCTCAACCGTGCGCTACACGACTCGATGGAGGAGAACGACCGGGTCCTCACATTCGGCGAGGACGTCTCACGCCTCGGCGGCGTGTTCCGGGTGACCGAGGGCCTCAACGAGCGCTTCGGCGACAAACGCTGCTTCGACACCCCGCTGGCGGAATCGGGCATCATCGGCACGGCGATCGGGCTCGCGCTGAAGGGCTTCCGCCCGGTACCCGAGATCCAGTTCGACGGCTTCATGTACCCGGCGTTCGAGCAGATCGTCAGTCACCTCGCCAAGTTCCGCAACCGGTCCCGCGGCCAGGTCTCGATGCCCATCACGGTGCGTATCGCCGCGTTCGGCGGCATCGGCGCCGTCGAGCACCACTCCGAATCGCCCGAGACGTATCTGGTCCACACGGCGGGGCTGAAGGTCGTCACCCCGGCCACCCCGGCCGACGCCTATTCGCTGCTACGTGAGGCCATCGACGACGACGACCCCGTCTTCTTCCTGGAACCGAAGCGTCGCTACTGGTCACGGGCCGATCTGGAGTTCCCGGTACGCACCGAGCCGCTCGGGCAGGCGGTAATCCGCCGGCCAGGGACCACCGCGACCCTCGTCGCCTACGGGCCGACCACCGCAACCGCGCTGGAGGCCGCCGAGATGGCCGCAGCTGACGGCCTCGACCTCGAGGTCGTCGATCTGCGGAGCCTGTCGCCGCTCGACACCGACACGATCGTCGAGTCGGTCCGCAGGACCGGGCGCTGCGTCGTCGTTCACGAGGCCCAGCGCACGCTCGGCATGGGCGCCGAGATAGCAGCGACCGTCCAGGAGAAGGCCTTCTACCATCTCGAAGCCCCGGTTCTGCGGGCCACCGGCTTCGACACCCCCTATCCCCCGGCCACCCTCGAGGACGTCTGGCTCCCCGATGCGGAGCGTGTTCTGGACCTCGTGCACCGTTCTCTCGGATACTGACGGGACCATGTCCGACACCAGGGACTTCAAACTGCCCGACCTGGGCGAAGGCCTCGAGGAGGCCGACCTGCTCGAGTGGTACGTCGGCGTCGGCGACACGATCGGGCTGAACGACCCGTTGTGCCAGGTCGAGACCGCCAAAGCCACCGTCGACGTTCCGTCGCCGTTCGCGGGAACGGTCGTGGATCTCGTCGGCGACGTCGGTGAGACGCTGCAGGTGGGCGAGGTCTTCGTCCGCATCGACACAGCACCCCCGGGCGGGACTCCCGACGCTGACACAGTCCCCGGTGGGACGGCCCGAGGCGGAAGCCTCGCCGAGAGCACAGCGAAGACAGAGCGCAAGGCGGTACTGGTCGGCTACGGCGTCGCCGGCGACGGTGCGAAGCGGCGCCGCCGACGCGCCGGTGATTCGGCGGCCGCGACAGCCACGACCGGCAGGGCACTCGCCAAGCCCACCGTGCGCAAGCTCGCGAAGGACAACGGCATCGACCTCACGGCGCTCAGCCCCGGCACGGGCCCCGACGGCATCGTCACCCGCGAAGACGTCGAAACAGCCCTGATCGCCTCAGGCACGGTCGGAGAAGCTCTGCGGACCGTGGACGGGTCCGCCGAAGGCGGCGACAACACCGCCCGGAACTCCCGACGGGGCGGGACGGTCCGAGGCGGAAGCTTCGGCGACAACACCGCCCGGGGGGGAAGCCTCGGCGAAGACAGAGCCTCCAGCATCCCCCTCAAGGGCATCCGCAGGTCGATCGCCGACGCGATGACGCTGAGCCGGGCGACCATCCCCGACGCCGCCTGCGGCCTCACGGTGGACTGCACGAGACTCATGGCGCTGCGCGACAAGCTCCGTGAGGACCAACCCGCTCTCACACCTTTCGCCCTGATCGCCAGATTCACGGTGGCTGCGCTCGGCGACCATCCGACGATGAACGCCCGCATCGACGTCGACGCCGGCCGGATCGATCTTCTCGACGACGTCCACCTCGGCCTCGCGGTCGACACGCCCAACGGCCTGCTCGTCCCGGTCGTCAGCGCGGCGCAGACCCGCTCGACACCGGACCTCGCGTCCGAGATGCGCCGACTGGCACTCGGCGCACGGGATCGCTCCCTGACCCCGGCGGAGCTGACGGGATCCACGTTCACGATCTCCAACTTCGGCGCTTTCGGGCTCGAGGACGGCTACCCGGTGATCAATCCCCCCGAGGCGGCGATCCTCGGGGTCGGCGCCATCGTCGAACGGCCATGGGTCGTCGACGGCGCCCTCGCCGTGCGCCGGGTCGCCCGTCTCACCCTCGTGTTCGACCACCGCATCGCCGACGGCGCCCAGGCCGGCCGCTTCCTCTCGGACATTGCCACGCTGATCGAGAATCCCGAGACCATCCCGGTGACCGCATGACCCCGACGGGCCCGGACGACGCCGCGACACGGATCGCAGCTGCGACGGCCGCGACCACCGCGCCGAGCGAAAAGGGCGCCGCCCGACTCGCCGCCGCGGACAAGCTCTACGTGCGGGAGCGCATCGCGCTGCTGTTCGACCCGGACACGTTCGTCGAAGACGCGCAGTTGGCCAACGCGCTCGAGGACGATCTCCCGGCCGACGGTGTCGTGACCGGCCGCGGGCTCGTCGAGGGTCGACCTGCCCTCGTCGTCGCCAACGACCCGACGGTGAAGGCCGGATCGTGGGGTGCGCGCACGGTCGAGAAGATCGTCCGCACCACCGAGGCGGCGCTCGCCCACGAACTGCCGATCTTCTGGCTCGTCGACTCTGCCGGAGCGCGCATCACCGATCAGGTGGAACTGTTCCCCGGCCGCCGCGGCGCGGGGCGCATCTTCCACAACCAGATCAAACTGTCGGGCCTCGTCCCCCAGATCTGTTGCCTGTTCGGCCCGTCAGCAGCCGGCGGCGCCTACATCCCTTCCTTCTGCGACGTGGTCTTCATGGTCGAGGGGAACGCGTCGATGTATCTCGGCTCGCCTCGAATGGCCGAGATGGTCATCGGCGAACACGTCACGCTCGAGGAGATGGGCGGCGCCCGGATGCACGCCTCGGTCTCGGGCTGTGGCGACAACGTGTTCGGCGACGACGCCGCCGCCATCGAGGCGGCCAAGCACTGGTTCAGCTACTTCCCGACCACCTGGCACGAAGCGCCGCCGGTCTACCACGCCGAGCCGCCGACCCGTGAGCTGTCGGCATCGGACATCCCCGCGACGACGACGGAGGGGTACGACGTCCACATCGTCATCGACTCGCTGGTGGACGCCAACTCCTTCTTCGAGCTGAAGCCGCTGTGGGCGCCCGAACTCGTGGTGGGCCTGGGTCACCTCGAGGGCAACCCGATCGGCATCCTCGCGAACAACCCGGCGGTGAAGGGCGGCGTGCTCTTCGTCGACACCGCCGACAAGGCCGCCCGGTTCATCTGGCTCTGCGACGCCTTCGGGATCCCGCTGCTGTACCTCGCCGACGTGCCGGGCTTCATGATCGGCACGGCCGTCGAGCGGCAGGGCATCATCCGCCACGGGGCGAAGATGGTCACCGCCGTCTCGGAGGCGACGGTGCCCCAGATCTCGGTGGTCACACGCAAGGCCTACGGTGCCGGCCTCTACGCCATGTGCGGTCCCGCCTTCGAACCCGATGCCTGCATCGCCCTGCCCTCGGCGTCGATCGCCGTGATGGGCCCCGACGCGGCGGTGAACGCCGTGTTCGCGAACAAGATCGCCGCGATCGACGACCCCGCCGAGCGCGAGGCCTACGTCGCCGAACGCATCGTCGAATACGAAGCCGACGTCGACCTGCTGCGACTGGCCGCCGACCTGGTCATCGACGCGATCGTGGAGCCCGCGGACCTGCGCCGCGAGATCATCGCCCGACTCGCCATGGCGGCCGGCAAGGACCGCGGCCGCCCCCAGAAGCGACACGGCGTCCCGCCGGTCTGACCAGCCCGAACACGACAGGAAGCATCCGCCGATGAGCAGCGACATCTGGTTCTCCCCGGAACACGACCAGTTCCGCAAGGTCGTCCGGGACTTCGCCGAGTCCGAGATCGAACCCCATGTCGAGGACTGGGACCGTGACCACACGTTCCCCGTCGACGCCGTTCTCGCCATGGGTGAGCTCGGCCTGTTCGGGCTCCCGTTCCCCGCCGAGTTCGGCGGCTCGGAATCGGACTTCACGACACTGTGCATCGCCATCGAGGAGCTCGGTCGCGTCGACCAGTCCATCGGTATCACGCTGTCCGCGGGCGTGGGGCTTGGCGCCAACCCCATCCACAGCTTCGGCAGCGACGAGCAGAAGCAGAAGTGGCTCCCCGAGCTCGTGGCGGGCACCAAGCTCGGGGGGTTCGGCCTCACCGAACCCGATGCGGGTTCCGACGCCGGTGCCACCCGCACCAGGGCCGTGCTCGACGGTGACGAGTGGGTGATCGACGGGGCGAAGGCGTTCATCACGAACTCCGGAACCCCGATCACGTCCCTGGTCACGGTTACGGCCCGCACCGGCGAGAACGAGATCTCCGCCATCATCGTCCCGGCGGGCACGCCCGGCTTCACCGTCGAGGCGCCGTACCGCAAGATGGGTTGGCACGCCTCGGACACCCACGGGCTGTTGTTCGACGGCTGCCGGGTCCCCGCCGCGAACCTGCTCGGCGAGAGGGGCCGGGGCTTCTCGCAGTTCCTCGCCATACTCGACGACGGCCGGGTCGCGATCGCGGCGCTGGCGGTCGGCCTCGCCCAGGCATGCCTGGAGCACAGCGTGGCCTACGCGAAGGAGCGCGTCGCGTTCGGCACACCCATCGGCGCCAAACAGGCCGTGGCCTTCCGCTGCGCCGACCTCGAGGTGATGGTCGAGGCGGCCCGTCAACTGACCTACAAGGCCGCATGGCTGAAGGATCAGGGCCGTCCGTTCGGGCAGGCCGCCGCGGTCGCCAAGCTCTACGCCACGGAAGCGGCGGTGACGGCGACACGCGAGGCCACCCAGATCTTCGGCGGCTACGGCTTCATCGACGAGACCCCCGTGTCGCGGTTCTACCGGGATGCCAAGATCCTCGAGATCGGTGAGGGAACCAGCGAGATCCAGCGCCTGGTGATCAGCCGCAACCTCGGCCTCCCGGTCCAGAGCTGAGCCTGCGATGCCGGTGACACCCAAGGGCATGTGGTTCGAGGAGCTGACGGTGGGGACGGTGGTCCCCCACGCCATCACCCGGACCATCACCGAGACCGACAACGTCTTGTTCACCACGATGACGATGAACCCGGCGCCGCTGCATCTCGACGCCCACTACATGGCCACCGAGACCGAGTTCGGAAAGCCGCTCGTCAACTCGCTGTTCACCCTCGCCCTCGTCGTCGGCATCTCGGTCCACGAGGTGACCCACGGCACGACCGTTGCGAACCTGGGCTTCAGCGAGGTCACGTTCCCGGCACCGCTGTTCCCCGGCGACACGGTGCGGGTGGAGACCGAGGTCCTCGACGCACGGGAGTCCAGGAGTCGCCCGACCCAGGGCATCGTCACCTTCCAGCACAGGGCGTTCAACCAGGACGGCGACCTCGTGTGCTCGGCCACGCGCCAGGCGCTCATGCACCGTCGCCCGACCACCTGATCCGCGGGCGCGCCCCGCGCTGACTACTCGGCCAGGTCGAGCAGAGCCCGGGCCCTGCGAGCGAGCGGCTCGTCGATCATCGCCCCCTCGAACGACGCCGCCGCCTGCCCTTCGGCGATGGCGGCCTCGTACGCGGCGACCAGGCGGGTGGCCTGGTCGACCTCGTCGGGCGAAGGCGTGAACACCGTGTTCGCCCACTCGACCTGGCGCGGATGGATACAGAGCTTGCCGCCGTAGCCGATGGCCCGCCCCATGCGGGCGTCGGCGGTGAACAACTCCTCGTCGTCGAGTTCGGTCACGACCTGATCGAGCAGATGGACGCCGCCGAGGCGGGCCGCCGCCGCGACGAGCGACCGTGCCCACAGGACCTCGGTCCCTTCGGCCGTGCGCACGCCGCCGATGTCGGCGCAGTAGTCCTCAGCGCCGAAGTAGGCGACTGTCACCGGCGACGTGAGCACCTCGCGGGCGGCCATCACCCCGGCAACAGTCTCGATACCGGCACAGATCGTGAGGTCCTCCAGGTCGAGTTCGACCAGGCGTTCCGCCACGCGGGCCACGTCGGCCGGTGACTCGATCTTGGGGACGACGACCCCGGTGGTGCCGGGACTCAGCGCGCCGTCGAGGTCCTCGTCGAACCACTCTGAGCCCACGGGATTCACCCGCACGAAGATGGCGAGATCCGGATGGTCCAGTCGCAGGGCCTGGGTGGCCTCCCGTGCGTGGTGCCGCGCGTCGGGCTTGGCTGCGGGGGCGACGGCGTCCTCGAGGTCCATCACGACGCCGTCGGGCCCGGACCGCGGCAGCTTCATGAGGACGTCGGGTCGGCTCGCGGGAGCGAACAGGAGGCTGCGCAGGCGCCGGGGTGGCGCCGTCATCGACGCCCACCGCCGTGACGAACCGGCGCGGCACGGCTGGTCATGGCCGCGCTCAGAACTGCATCTCGCCGACTCCGCCCGGCGCGACGTGGACGTCGCAGGCGGTGCGCTCCCTGACGGTCTCGACGGTCTCGCCCGGCGCGAGCTCGACGAGTTCGAGACCCCCACCGTCTCGCACATCCAGAACGCAGAGGTCGGTGATGATGCGTGAGACCACCCCGACCCCGGTCAGGGGGAGGGTGCACTCGGCGAGGATCTTCGGCTCGCCCGAGCGGTTGCAGTGCTCCATCGTCACCACCACATGGCGGGCACCTGCGACGAGGTCCATCGCACCGCCCATCCCCTTGACCATCTTCCCGGGAATCATCCAGTTGGCGAGGTCGCCGTTCGCGCTGACCTGCATGGCGCCCAGGAAGCACTGGTCGATGTGGCCGCCGCGGATCATCGCGAACGAGTCCGAGCTCGAGAAGAAGCTGCAACCCGGCGTCTCGGAGACCGTCTGCTTCCCGGCGTTGATGAGGTCGGCGTCCTCGTCCCCCTCCCAGGGAAACGGGCCGATCCCCAGCATCCCGTTCTCGGACTGCAGGACGATGTTCATCCCGTCGGGGATGTAGTTGGCGATGAGGGTCGGCATCCCGATGCCGAGGTTCACGTACTGGCCGTCGGAGAGTTCCCGCGCGGCGCGCTGCACGATCTGCTCACGAGTCAACATGTCAGCCCTCCCGCTTCCGTACGGTCCGCTGCTCGATGCGTTTCTCGTAGTCAGCGCCCGCCAGGATGCGCTGGACGAAGACACCCGGGGTGTGCACGACGTCGGGGTCCAGTTCGCCGACCTCGACGAGTTCCTCCACCTCGGCGATCGTCACCCGGGCGGCGGTGGCCATGACGGGGTTGAAGTTTCGAGCCGTCTTGCGGAAGACGAGGTTTCCCTCGGCGTCGCCCTTCCAGGCCTTGACGAGAGCGAAGTCGGCGGTGATGGCCTCCTCGAGGACGAAGTGGCGATCCCCGAACATGCGCGTCTCGCGGGGGTCCGAGGTCTTGACGACCGCCCCGTTCTCGTCGTGCATCATCGGGAGACCACCGTCGGCGATCTGGGTGCCGAAGCCGGTGGGCGTATAGAAGGCCGGGATGCCGGCGCCCCCGGCTCGGATCCTCTCGGCGAACGTGCCCTGGGGAACGAGCTCGACCTCGAGCATGCCGGTGAGGAACTGGGTCTCGAAGAGCTTGTTCTCGCCGACGTAGCTCGAGATCATCTTGGCGATCTGCCGGGACTCGAGGAGCTTGCCGAGGCCGAGGCCGTCGACCCCCGCGTTGTTCGACACCGCCGTCAGGCCGGTCGCCCCGGTGCGGGCCAGCGCGTCGATGAGGTTCTCGGGGATCCCGCAGAGTCCGAAGCCTCCCGCCA
Source organism: Acidimicrobiales bacterium (assembly GCA_040219085.1). Classification (NCBI taxonomy): domain Bacteria; kingdom Bacillati; phylum Actinomycetota; class Acidimicrobiia; order Acidimicrobiales; species Acidimicrobiales bacterium. The sequence goes on along the minus strand of JAVJTC010000022.1, from coordinate 28,590 downwards.
TTACCGTCGCCCCGTCGAAGACGTCGGCAACGGCCTCATCGGGATCGGTGAAGACCTTGCCGGCCGCCTCGCCGGTCTTGTCGGATCCTGTCATCGCCCCTCCGCGCTCGCAGACGAAGCGATCGTAACCGACCCACCTGCACACTTCGAAAGCGTCGACCCGGACCTCAGTGGCCGACGATGCCGCCGTTCGTGCCCCAGCTCGCGCGACCGGCGCCGACCCAGAGGCCGTCGATCCTCGCGAAGTGGTCGGCCCGGAAGCGCGATCCGTCGTCGTCGTCCCAGAACCCGAGGGGTAACGACGGGAACGAACAACGCGACACGATCGCTCCCGGTCGGCCCGGTGACAGCGGGACGCCGTCGTCGTCGACGACGTCGACCGCCACCCCGAGGGCCGGCCGCTGGGCCTCACCGGGCCACACGGCCGCTGTCGGGTCGCCACCGGCGAGCGCCCCGCCCGCGTCGACCCCTCCGACCGTCGCCGCCAGGTGGACATCGGCCTTCACGTTGCCGTACACCCACCCCGCGAGGTCGGGCGACGGGACCGGACCGTACGTGGTGATGGTCCTCAGCGCGGACAGACCGTGGCGCACATCGGGGCGGAGGTCCGCGCGTCGCATGGCCGCGAGATGGTCCACGTGGACCCCTAGAAGTGTCACGTCGAGATCGTCGAGGACCCCGAAGAGGCCCTGCAGTCCCGTATTCCCGGGTTCCGGATCGACCAGCACCGTGGTCGCTCCCGAAGCCATCGACGAGGCGGACCAGACCCGGGCCATCGCGTCCGGCGCGCCCCATTCGAGGACGCGGTCACCGGAGCGCACGTCGCAGTGGTACTGATGCTCCACGAGGTGTTTGAGGAGCACCCCGCCGGCGCGGTGCACCACCGGTCGTGACGCACCGTCATCCAACGTGTCGAACACGACACACAGCGGGTGGTCGAAGGGCAGGCGTTCGAAGGCCACCCTGGTCGCCTCGACCTCGGCGGTGAAGGCCTGGAGGGTGACCGCGCCGGGAGTGGTGACGGTGACGTCCGGATCCAGGTGCGGGATCACGATGCACGTCGTCACCGCCGGGAGCCGTCCCTGCAGATCCCCGAGCAGCCCGAGATGGTCGCGGGTCCCTGCGCCACCCCGATGGCCGTCGACGGTGACCAGCACCTTGGCCGCGACCGCGCCGAGGTGGGCCGCCACCCGGTCGGGACCCGCGTCGACGGGAACGGCGCAGAAGACGGCACCGATGCTCGCCGCCGCCAGCATTGCCGCCTGCGCCTCGCAGATGCCCGGCGCCCACACCCCGACCCGGTCGCCCGCACCCACGCCGTGGCGCCGCAACGCCTGTTGCATGCGGGACACGAGGTCGTGGAGTTCGGACCAGCTGAGACGGCGGGGTCCGACGGTCCGCACATGGTCGATCATCGCAGGGCCCTCGTCGCGTCGCCGCAGGAGATTCTCGGCGTAGTTGAGCCGGGCATCGGGGAACCAGCGGATCGACGAGATGTCTGCGTCCGGCGTCAGCACATGTTCACCCCGGCTACCGGCGATGACCCCGCAGTCGTCCCACACCGCTCCCCAGAAGACCTCCGGCTCGGTGACCGAGATGCGATGAGCCGTCGCGTAGTCGACGACCGGGCGGCCGGTCCGTCTGGCGAGGATCGCAGTCAGGTCGGCCAGCCGTGAGTTGGCGGCGCGCTGAGGGGTCGGTTTCCAGAGTGGCTCTGCCGTCCTGGTGGACATGGCGTGAGTGTTGCACGTCGAGCACCGGCCCTTCGACCGCGCCCGGCCGGCGGCGACCGCGGCGATACTCGGGGGGTGCCGGACCGACCCGACCGCGACCCCGACCCCGACCCCGACGAGATGTCACGGCGCGCCGCGGTCCGCACCGTGGCGTGGCGCGCCCTGGCGTGGCTCGTGCCGCTCATCGCGGTGGGGGCTCTGCTCGTCGGGCTGGGCCTACCGACGCTCGTCGTCGTCCCCGTCCTCGTCCTCGCATGGATCGTCGTCGTGTTCGAATTGGACCTCTGAGGTCCACCGGGCGCGCATGCGGAGACGGACGACACGTCGCTACCGTTCGCTACGTCGCGACAGCCCCGGGGTCGCACGTCCGCCCAGACCGGCCAGGAGGCCAGATGACCACCTCACGAACGGAGACGCTCACCGCTACCGACGGTGGCGAGTTCTCCGGCCACCTCGTCTGCCCCGACAGCGGCTCGGGACCGGGCCTCGTCGTCATCCAGGAGGTGTTCGGGGTCAACGACTACGTCCGTGACGTGTGCGAGCGTTTCGCGGGCCTCGGCTACGTGGTCCTGGCTCCGGACATGTTCTGGCGCCTCGAGCCGGGCCTCGAGCTCCCCCCGACCGACGAGGGACTCACGGAGGCGATCGGCTACGCGAACCGCTTCGACTGGACCACCGGGATCGCCGACGCCTTCACCTCCCTCGCGCACCTCGGTGCTCTCGACGAAACCATCGGGCATCCCGGTATCGCCGGAATGTGTTTCGGTGGGACGGTCGCCTTCCGCGCAGCGGCCGAAGGCGACCCCGCTGTCTGCGTGTCCTACTACGGCAGCGGCGTGCCCGAGGCTCTCGACGCGGGAAACGACATCACCTGCCCGACCCTCGTGCACTTCGGTCGCCTCGACCCCTTCATGCCCGAGGGTGGAATGGCGGCTGTGGCCGCCTGGGCCCGGGACCGCTCCAACGTCGACGTCGTCTTCCACGACGCCGGCCATGCCTTCGACAACCACACCAACCCCGCATTCTCGAACCCCTCGGCGGCAGCCGCAGCGTGGGACGTGACGGCGGGCTTCCTCGCCACGCACCTGCCCACGTGAGTCCCCGACGCGCCCGGGCGACGCGAAGTAGCCTGCGTTCACCATCTCCAGGGGGTCACAGTGGCAGATCGTAGGAGCCAGGAAGATCAGCTCGCTTCCGTCAGCATCTTCGCCGAGATGTCCAAACGAGAGCTCAAGGCGCTCCGCCGGCTCATGACGCCGGTTCAGGTCTCAGAGGGACGCGAGCTGACCCGACAGGACGAACCCGGGCGCGAGTTCATGGTCATCCTCGAGGGCACCGCGGTGGTGAGACGCAACGGCCGCAAGGTCGCCGATCTCGGTCCCGGTGACTTCCTCGGGGAACTCGCCGTGCTGTCGGGCGCACCACGCACGGCCACCGTCGTGGCCACCAGCGAGATGAGTCTCGAGGTCCTGAACCGGCGCGAGCTGATGACCATGCTCGACGAGAACCCGCGGGTGGCCCGCAAGATCCTCGTCGGTGCCGTCAAGCGCCTTCACGACCTGGAGACGTCGAAGACGGCTTGAGCCTCCGTCTGCATTGTCGCCGCGGTGGACATCGGGTACCGTCTGGCTCGTCATGGTCGGAGTGATCATCGGGGCCTATGCCGCGGTAAACGTCATCGGCGTGCTCATGCTCGCCCTCTCTGGCGCGTTCAGGGACCTCTTCAGCCGCTTCAGTGACGTCGCCGACCTGAACGACAACGGCCACGTCCTGCGGGATCCCTCGGGCGAATGGATCGAGAACCACGAGTTCTGGGAACTCTCCGAGGTCGAAGAAGTCGCCTTCTAGCGGTACCGGCCGGTCCCGTCCCGTCTACTCCCGGTCGTCGGGGCGTCGTCGACGGATCCAGAGGCTCCCGCCCGGGTTGACCACTGCCGCCGCCCCCAGTGACGCGATCGCGTCGGGTCGGTGGCGCGCCAGCCACGGCGCGAACACGACGACCTCGAAGTCCGTGTTGAACGCGAGAAACGCTCTGACGAGGTACGCCTCGTTCCAGGCCCGACCTCCCAGCAACCACTCCCTCGGGTACTGGAAATTGCCGAACACGTCGTGGAAGTGCACCAGCACACCGGGCGCCAGGCGCGGCAGGAGCTCGAGGACGATGTGGTTCACGTCCGATGCCGCCTTGACGACATGGGTCGAGTCGACGAACAGGACGTCGCCGTCCCCCAGCTCCGCGGCCAGCGCGGGACCCACGTCCTGGATCGGCTCCGCAACCAGCGTGAAGTCCGCCGGCACCGTGTCGCCGAGGAGTCCCCGGAGCCGCTCGGGATGGGGATCCACGCTCACGAGGGCGAACGGCGCCCCGCCGAGTCGGTCACGGACATCGAGGGCGAGCACCGTCGAGTAGCCGGCACCCACCTCCAGAATCCGTCGGGGGCGGGCCCACTGCAGCATTGCCGCGTAGACCACTCCGTCGCCCCACGGATAGGGGCGGTTGTCGTAGTGGTACAGAAGATCACCGGCCTCGCCCGGATCGGCCGCGAAGGGCAGGGCACGGGCGAACGGGGCGAGCTCGTCGATCAGCTCCAGTTGCTCGGCGACCCGTAGATCGACGCCTGCGAACTCCTCGCGATCGGCGAACAGCGTGGCCGACCGCGCCCGTAGACGGGCGATGTCCGGGTGGGGCGAGTAGTAGTGGCCGCGACGGACGCGCAGGCGCTGCACGGCCCTGCGGAGCCGATCCGGCAGCCGATCAGCCGCATCGCCCAGGCGCCGGACCGCAGAGAGGGCGCGCGGGCCGGAGTGGGACATGGCCCAACACTACGCCCCGGGCCGGGCCCGGCACCTCGGCGACCCGCACAGATCAGATGCTCCGCGGCACCACGGCGACCCGCACACATCAGACCCTGCGCAGCACCTCGGCGACCCAGCGGTCGTCGACGGGTACCGCCGCCAGCGTCTCGATCGCCGCGATGACGAAATCGACGACCACCGTCGGCGCGGTCCCGTCGGCGAGATCCAACACGAGGCCGCGCCGGTTGTGGTCCTGGCGGACCTCGGCGCCGGGCGGCACCATGACCCCACTCTCGGCGAGCTGTCGCACCACGAACCGACCGGCGGGGTGCTGTAGCCCAAGGTTGGCGGGAACGCGTCGACGACGCCGCATGTGGGCCGGAATCCACGTTCCCGTCGGCACCGCGGGGCCGCGATTGGAGAAGGCCCGCGAGAACGGCGCTTCCGCTGGGAGGTCGTCCTCGTCCACCCACGGTTGGATGTTCACCCAACCGCGGCCGTCGGCCGTGGCGACGAGGCCCTCCATCGCTTCGACGAGCTCGGCCGGGTCCCCTCTTCGGAACTGGATACCGACGGCCTCGAGCGACATCGGGCCATGATCGCACGCCCCCCGATGGTTTCCGATCTCCCCCTCGCAGCCCGGTAGCGTTGTCGGTCCCCCGCCACGGAGAACCGACAGATGATTCAACCCGACCGACCCCTGCGGGTCGCCGCCCTCGCCAAGCAGATCCCCGTCGTCGAGGATCTCCACCTCGACGACGACGGTCGCCTCATCCGTGACGGCCTCGAACTGCACATGAACGACTACTGCCGGCGAGCGGTCCGCAAGGGCATCGAGATCGCCGAGGCCTCAGGTGGCACGTTGACCGTCATCACGATGGGACCGCCCTCGGCGGACACGGTGCTGCGTGAGGCCATCGCCTGCGGTGCCCATGCGGGCATCCACGTGTGCGATCCGGCCTGCGCCGGTTCCGACACCTGGGCGACGGCGAAGACCCTCGCGGCGGCGATCGAGGCGACCGGACCCTTCGACCTGATCCTGTGCGGACGCAACGCTGTCGACGCCGACACCGGCCAGGTCCCCCCGGAACTCGCCGAGTTCCTGGGGATGCCCTTCGTCGCCGGCGTACGTGAACTCTCCCTCGAGGGCGACACGCTCGCGGTCGGCCTCGAACACGACGACGAGTGGGTCGAGGCCACCGTGGCGCTCCCCGCCATCGTGTCGTGCGCCGAACGCCTCTGTGACCCTTGCAAGATCAAGGATCCGGCGGTGTGGGCCAAGGTGGACGCCACGATGATCACCCTGCTCTCAGCGGCCGAGCTCGGACCGGGGCCATGGGGTGCTCCGGCGAGTCCGACCTCGGTCGGCGAGGTCCGACAGGTGGCGATCGATCGCGAGAACCTGGTTCTCGACGGATCGACGGGCGGTGCCGTGAATGCGGCCGTGGTGTCGACGATGGAGGCGCTCGTTCGGCGGGGCGCACTGGTCGACGCCCACCATGACGGCCCGGCGACCCCGACCGTTCCGCAGACCGGTGGAGACGGCCCCGTCGTCGCCGTGTGCGTGGAACCCGCACGCGACACCATGACGGCCGAGCTGCTCGGCGCCGCCGCCACACTGGCCGCCGAACTCGGCGGATCCGTCGTGGCGATCGGCCCCGCACCTGTCGGCGACCTCGGACCTCAGGGTGCGGACGTGGTCGTCGAACTCGACGGAGCGACGGTCGAGGAAGACATCGCCCACGGTGTCGCCGACTGGGCCGGTGAGACCATCCCGTGGGCGATTCTGGCCCCCGGAACCGCCTGGGGACGCGAGGTCGCGTCACGCGTCGCCGCCCGCGTGGACGCCGGCCTCACCGGCGACGCGGTGGGGCTCGCGGTGAGGGCCGGGCGACTCGTCGCCGACAAGCCCGCATTCGGCGGGAGCCTCGTCGCCGAGATCCACGCATCGTCGGCGATACAGATGGCGACAGTACGCGCCGGTGTCCTGCCCGTGTCGACGCCGCGTGATGGCGTCGCGGCGACGATGCAGCGCCGCGCCGTCGACGCGCGCAGCCGCGTCCGGGTCGTGGACCGTCGGCGCGAGGACGACGCCGAGGAGCTGGCGACCGCGCAGGTCGTCATCGGTGTCGGCCAGGGCATCGACCCCGCCGACTACCCGGCGATCAACGCCCACGCAGCCGAGTTGGGGGCCGCTCTGTGCGCCACCCGCAAGGTGACGGACAACGGTTGGATGCCCCGGGCCCGCCAGGTCGGCATCACGGGGCACTCCATCGCTCCCCGTCTCTACATCGCCGTCGGCCTGTCGGGGAAGTACAACCACACCGCGGGGGTCAATGCCGCGGGCACGATCGTCGCGGTCAATCCCGACAGCGAGGCGCCCGTGTTCGGTTACGCCGACGTCGGCATCGTCGGCGACTGGCGCGAGGTGCTCGAGGCGCTGACTCCGGCGATCGTGGCCGCGTCCCGCTGACGCCACCGGCCTCAGATGGGCCGGGCCGTGCCGACGTACATCGAGGCGAAGACGGCGCCGCCGGGCAGGCGCCGCCGCTCGACGTCCACAGCGAAGCCGGCCCGACGGATGATCTCGTCGATCGCGCGGTCGAGGTTGCACCCACCCGCGAGCGGCTTCCAGAGCGGATTGAGACGCTTCTGCCAGCGACGCGCCCCGGCGTCGGGGGCCCGGCCGTGTTCGAAGAACCGCAGGGTCCCACCGGGCCGCAGCACGCGCCGCATCTCAGCCAGCGACGCGTCCACGTCCGGGATCGTGCACAAGGTCAACGTGACGAGGATCTCGTCGACGGTGTGGTCACCGAGAGGTAGGCGGTCACCGTCGAGATCCGCGAAGGCCACCGGCACCCGGCTGGCAGCGAGCCTGCCGGCCGCCAGGCGTCGGCCGACGGTGGCGGGATCGACAGCGGTCACCGAATCGACCGAGTCGGGGTAGTGGGCGACGTTGAGTCCGGACCCGAAGCCCACCTCGAGCACCTCGCCCGACAGGGCCGAGCAGACCTCCGTGCGCAGGTCCCGCAGAGCAGGTGTGTCCGCGACCCGGTCGATGACACGGGGCAGGATCTGCTCGCGGTAGAGGCCCACGCCGACGACGGTACCGCGCAGCCGGATCACGAGCGGCCCACGCGGTACCGTCGCCGACGATGAGTCGTGACCGGGACTGGTACGAGAACTGGGAGAACCTCCCCGACCGTGACCCGGCCTTGTTGGCGGCCGCAACGGCCCTGCTGCTACGCGACGGACCGTCGGGGCCTGAGGTCCTCCTCGTCCGACACGCCCGTTCCGACCGCTTCGTGAGCGGCGTCTGGGCGTTCCCCGGCGGACAGGTGGAGGACGTCGACATCCACGGGGAGGCCAACCGGTTCAGCCCGTCGGTGGGCCGAAACGCCGCGGCACGCGAGACCGCCGAGGAGGTCGACCTCGTCGTCGACCCGCAGGCGCTGGAGCCCTGGTCGCTGTGGATCCCACCCCCGGCGGCACCCAAGCGCTATTCGACCTGGTTCTTCGTCGCCACCGCTCCGGCCGGCATGGCCGAGCCCGACGGAGCCGAGATCACCGACCACGTCTGGACGACGCCGACGGAGGCGTTCTCCCGGCGCGACGCGGGCGAGATCCGCCTCCTCCCGCCCACCTATCTGTCGCTGCTCGACCTCGCCCGCCACGACGACGTCGCATCGGTCCTCGCCGAGGCGCGGACGCGGGAACCGCCGACGTACCGCACGAACCTCGTCATGATCACCGATGGTGCAGTGGCGATGTGGGAGGGCGACGCCGGTTGGGAGACCGGCGACACCGACACACCCGGTCCCCGTCACCGCCTGTGGATGCGCGATGCCGCCTGGCACCTCGAGATCTCCTGACGGACGGCCCCGACCGCACCCCGCAGGCCTGTAGCGTGCACGGTTCATGGCGTTGATGGACCCCACAGAACGGGCCCGGGTCGGGCTCACCTCCGCCGAGGTCGCCGACCGCGTCCGCGCAGGACGAACCAACGACGTTCCCGATGCCCCTGTACGCACCTTCGGCCAGATCGTGCGGGCGAACGTGCTGACGCCGGTCAACGCGATCATGCTGACGCTGTTCGTGCTCATCCTGGTGGCCGGCGCCCCCCGTGATGCTCTGTTCGTGGGCGTGGTCCTGTCCAACAGCGTCATCGGCATCGCCCAGGAGGTCCGCGCCCGGCGCGAACTCGAGCGGCTCGCGGTCCTGTCGGCGCCCAAGGCGCGTGTGCTCAGGGACGGCGAGGTCAGCGAGGTCGGCGTGAGCGAGGTCGTGGCGGACGATGTCATCGAGTTGAGCCCCGGCGATCAGGTCGTCGTCGACGGCGAAGTGGTGAGCTGCCTCGGGTTGGAGATCGACGAATCCCTCCTCACCGGCGAAGCGGACCCCGTCGACAAGTCCACGGGCGACGAGGTGATGTCGGGATCGTTCGTGTCAGCGGGGTCCGGACGCTACGTGGCGACGCGGATAGGCACCGAGGCGTACGCCGTCTCGCTCGCCGAAGAGGCGAGACAGTTCAGCCTCGTCAACTCGGAGCTCCGTTCCGGGATCAACCTCGTACTGCGCGCCCTCATCATCCTCATCCCCCCCGCATCGGTCCTGTTGCTGATCTCGCTCCTCGACGCCGAGGACACCTGGCAGGAGGCACTCACCGGGACTGTCGCCGCCGCGGTCGCCATGGTGCCCGACGGCCTCGTCCTGTTGACCTCGCTCGCGTTCATGGCCGGGGTCATCGCACTCGCACGCCAACGCGCGCTGACCAAGGAGCTGGCCACCGTCGAACTTCTCGCCCGCGTGGACACCCTTTGTCTGGACAAGACCGGGACCATCACCACCGGCGAGATCTCCTTCGGCGAGCTGCGTCCCGTGGGCGGCCACTCGCTCGAGGAGGCCCGCCAAGCCCTCGGCGCGATCGTGGCGTCGGACCCGTCGCCGAATGCGACCCTCGCGGCCGTGGCCACCGCCGTGGACGAACCCACGGGCTGGACGATGGTCCACACCGAACCGTTCTCGTCGGCACGCAAGTGGTCTGCCACCGAGTTCGAAGACCGGGGCGTCTACTACTTCGGCGCTCCCGACATCCTCTTCGACGACGATGACGTGACCGAACGTGAGCGCGCCTCGGCCGCGGCGGCCGAAGGACACCGGGTGCTGTTACTGGCCCGCGCCGACGGGAGCTTCGAGGGGGACGCGCTGCCCGCCCGGCGTGAGCCGGTGGCCCTCGTCCTGCTCGACGACACCGTGCGCCCCGACGCCCCCGAGATCCTCGACTACTTCCGCCGCCAGGGCGTCACGCTGAAGGTCATCTCCGGCGACAACGTGGCCACGGTGGCATCGGTGGCCCGACGGGCCGGTGTGCCCGATGCCGACACGGCGATCGACGCGAGGGGACTGCCCGACGACATCGACGAGCTCGCGGATGTCCTCGAGGAGACGGCCGTCTTCGGCCGGGTGACACCCCACCAGAAGCGGGCGATGGTCTCCGCTCTCCAGTCGAGGGGACACATCGTCGCGATGACCGGTGACGGCGTGAATGACGTGCTCGCCCTGAAGGACTCCGACATGGGGATCGCGATGGGCTCGGGCTCGTCCTCGACGAGAGCGGTCGCCCAACTGGTCCTGTTGGACAACTCGTTCGCCACCCTCCCCCGCGTGCTCGCCGAGGGTCGCAAGGTCATCAACAACATCGAGCGGGTCGCCAACCTCTTCGTCGCGAAGGCGACCTACGCGCTCGTCCTGACCGCCGTGATCGGCATCATCGGTGTGTCGTTCCCGTTCCTACCCCGGCACCTAACGTTGATCGGTACGTTCTCGATCGGGCTACCGGGTCTCTTCCTGGCCCTGGCCCCGAACGTGAACCTCGTAGAAACCGGCTTCATCCGACGTGTACTCAAGTTCTCGATCCCGGCCGGGATCATCGCTGCCACCGGGACGCTGATCGTCTACGAGTTCGCGCGCCGCGACACCGACGTCACCTTGGACGAGGCCCGCACCATCGCCACGATGACCCTTCTCGGCTTCGGGCTCATGATCCTCATCACGGCGAGCCGCCCGCTCGTGGCGTGGAAGCTGGGGCTGGTTCTCGCGATGGTCGCCTCGTACGCGCTCGTGATGGCCTGGGACTTCACCCGGGACTACTTCGAGCTCGACAACCCGGATCTGTGGTTGTGGGGGCCGGCGGCGACAGCGGTGGTGGTGGGCGGAGCGATGATTCTCGCCCTCCCGAAGGTGATCCCGGGTCTCACGCTCGCCCGTGCGAGTGACTGACCGCCGGCTACGACGGCTCTGAGCCGCGTTCCCCCAGCAGCAACATCGGCCACAGGAGCCCCATCGACACCGATCCGTGCGGGAATCGCAACAGGATCGTCAACGGTCCTCAACCGCGTCGTCGGTTCCCGCTGGTCTGATGGACCCAGCGGAAAGGAACCGACATGGACGAGCGCGACCGGATCAGATGGGCCGACGAGCCGACGATCGACGACGCCTCCGACGACGAGTTCCTCGCCGCACTGCTCGCCCGTCGCCGTGACGACTTCGCCGAGCTGCGGGAGCTCAACGAGGTCGCCTGACCCGCCCCGGTCACGCCGTCGATGACGGCGCCACCGGTCTCAGGACTCCTCGGCGCCCTCGTCCGCGAGCTTGTCGATCGCATCGGCCGCCTTCTCGTCCACCTGGTCGAGCTTGTCGCTGTACTTGCCACCGGTCTTGTCGTCGACCATGTCGGTCGCCTTGTCGACGCCGTCGGCGATCTTGTCGCCGTGCTTGTCAGCGATGTCGGTGGCCTGGCCGCGCAGCTTCTTCAGGTTGAGCTTGTCGAGGAATCCCATGTGCGTGTCCCTTCATGACGTGGATCGGCGACGACGGGGAAAGCGGCCTATTCTCCGCCCGGACCGAGTCCGTAGCAGTGAGGACCACCATGTCCGATTCCGACAATCTTTTCGTCGGCCACACCGTCGATCCGGTGAGCCACGAGCATACGGGCTCCGAGGCCGCTATCGAAGCGTCGGACCTGACCACCCACGGCGTGATCGTCGGGATGACCGGCTCCGGCAAGACGGGTCTCGGGGTGATCCTGATCGAGGAGGCGCTGGCTGCGGGTATCCCGACACTCGTGATCGACCCCAAGGGCGACATGGGCAACCTCGCCCTCACGTTCCCGGCGATGCGCGCCGAGGACTTCGAGCCGTGGGTGCCCGAACCCGACCCGCCGACCACGCGGACCGATGCGGCCGCGGCGACTGCCGAGACCTGGCAGAGCGGTCTCGAACGCTCCGGCATCGACGCGGAGCGACTCGAGGCGCAACACCGCGAGACGGCTGTGACCATCTACACACCGGGCTCGGCCGCAGGTGTCCCGCTGAACGTGGTCGGCTCGCTGCGGGCACCGGTCGACGCCGACCCCGAGGCACTCACCGACGAGATCGAGAGCTTCACGACGGGACTGCTGCGCCTGGTCGGCATCGATGCCGACCCTCTGGCCGACCGGGAGCACATCCTCGTTGCGAACCTGATCCACCACGCATGGGGTGAAGGGCGCGACCTCGACCTCGCGACCCTGATCGCGGCGATCCAGGACCCGCCGATGCGCAAGCTCGGCGTGATCGATCTGGAGACGTTCTTCAGCGCCGACGACCGGCTTGAGCTCGCCCTGCGCCTCAACGGTCTCGCCGCCTCCCCCGCCTTCGCCACGTGGGCGATGGGCGCCGACCTCGACATCGACGCGCTGGTGGCCACCCCCACCGGGACCGGAGCCACGAAGGCGGCCGTCATCTCGATCGCCCACCTCTCGGACGAAGAACGCCAGTTCGTCGTGAGCCTCGTGTTGTCGAAGCTCGTCACGTGGATGCGCAGCCGTCCGGGCCGCCCCGACCTCGGACTGCTCGTCTACATGGACGAGGTGATGGGCTTCGTCCCGCCGACCGCGCAGCCGCCGGCCAAGAAGCCGATCCTCACCCTGTTGAAGCAGGCCCGCGCCTACGGCGTGGGCCTGGTCCTGTCCACACAGAACCCCGTGGACCTCGACTACAAGGCGATGTCGAACGCCGGGACGTGGATGATCGGCAGGCTCCAGACCGAGCGCGACAAGGCCCGCCTGCTCGACGGGATGCGCTCGGCCGCGGGCGACACCGACCTCTCGACGATCGATGCGACCATCAGCGGCCTCGCGAAGAGAGAGTTCCTACTCCATTCCACCCACACGGCCGGCCCGCAGGTCTTCTCGACACGGTGGGCCATCTCCTACCTCGCGGGACCCCTCACCCGGGATCAGATCTCACGACTCACGGCTCACGACGGCGCCGACGGTCACGCCGGTCCCGCGGCGGGGCCGACAGCGGCCGCGCCTGGAGCCGGACCCGCCGACACCGGCGACGCCGGCGTCGCCGGCGACGGTGACCGATCCCCGGCACTGGCGGACGACGAGACGATCGCCGTGCCGCCGGTGGCCGAAGGCGTGCGGGTCGCCTACCTGCACCCCTCGGCGCCCTGGGGCGACGCGGTGGGCGCGACGCCGGGTGGCCGGCGACTCGTGCCGGCACTGCTCGTGCAGGCCACCGCCCTCTTCGACGAGCGCAGGGCCGACCTGCGCCACGAGATGTCGTGGAACCTCGTCCTCTCGCCGCTGAGCGACCACCTCGACCCGGACACGGCCGTGATGGTGGAGACAGGTGACCGGGATCTCGTGGACGACCCCCCGGACGGCGCCGTTCACGTGCTGGTCGATGCACGCCTCGATCAGGCCTCGTTCTGGCGTTCAGCCCGCGCTCGGATACGGGATCACCTGCACCGGTCGGCGACCGTCGAGTTGTTCCACAACCCGGAACTGAAACTGTGGTCGCGTCCCGGCGAGACGCGCGAGGACTTCGCCCGCCGGTGCGACGTGGCCGCCGATGAAGGCGCCGACGCCGACGCCGACTCGCTGCGCGACACCCTGCGGTCGAAGTCCGACCGGGTGCGCGACGCCATCGCCAAGGCGCAGGACCGTGTCCGGGAACTCGAGACCGACGTTGCGAACCGCTCCCGTGACGAGGTGCTTTCCGGTGTCGGTGACCTGCTCGGGGGCCTGCTGGGCGGCCGTCGCGGCACGAGAGGCGTACTGGGAGACCTCCGACGAGCCTCGGGGCGCCGCCGCACCCGGGACAACGCCGAGGAGCGGCTCGAGACGGCCCGACGTCGACTGGGTGAGACCGTCGACGACCTCGCGGACCTCGAGGCGGAACTGGCCGAGTCCCTCAACGAGATCCTCGACGACTGGGAGGAACGGGCCGGCGCGATCGAGTCGGTGGTCGTCGGTCTGGAGAAGAACGACATCGATGTCGACGACCCGATCCTGGTCTGGGTGCCGACCGACTGAACGGGAGAGCGGCCGATCGGGTCCGCCTCAGCCGCCGTCCCTCGGCGGATCGACCCCGAGGTCGGTCGTGTCCTCGAGCAGGAACAGATTCGAAGGGCTGCAGTCGGCGGTGCCCTCGAGCGCCGGGTACAGACGCTCCCAGCTTGATCCGCTCCACCGCACCAGCACGAAGCAGGGGGTGGGAACCCCCGCGGCCGGATTGGACGGCTCCGCGTACAGGCCGTTGGCCTCGAAGGACGAGAGGGTGCGGGCCGCGGCGATGACGGCATCGCGTGTCAGGCGGCCGTTGTTCTCCGACGCCGTGCCCCTACCGATCGCCCGGTTCACTGCATCCTCGAACAGGCGCCCGGCGGCCCAGGCGGCCACTCCGACCGGATGAGGCTCACGTACCTCGTCATCACCCGCGCTCACATTCAGCCAGAACTGGTATGCGTTGAGTTCGGCGTTCAACTCGACCTCGTCGAGCGGGAGGTGGGGCAGCCATACGGTGACACCGGCGGCCGCGTCGCCGAGGGCTTCGATTGCGGGCGAGTAGCACAGGGTGCTGCAGTTGACGAACGAGAGATCCACCGTGGGCGCCCCACCGGCACCTGCCGTCGCTTCGATGGCCGTCAGCAGGTCGGCGAGACGTTGTCCGGTGCCGACCCACTGCACGGCCGAGACCTCGAGATCGGCCATCGCGTCCACGATGGGCCCGAAGTCCTCGTCGAACTCGACCGTCGGGTCGTAGACGAATTCGTACCCCACCGACAATGCCCCCTCCAGGGCCCGTTCGACCTCGAGGTCGAACACCGGAAGGCCGGTGAAGAACGTGGCCGTCGTCGCAGCGGCGAGGGGATCCAGGTCGGCCAGGGCGCCCGCCGGCCCGACCTGGACGATGTCGTTGAGGAGCGGGTTCGGGAGAAAGGTCCCACCGGAATTGCGGCGCGCTGCGCTGTAGGCCGCCGAGGGAAAGTCGGGAATCCCGCAGGACGACGAATCGAGTACCTCGATGCCCTCGCCGTCGAAGAGCGCCTGGGAGCCGACGAGCGCGAAGAAGTCCCCGGTGCACACGGTCTGGATCGCCTCGGCGTGGTCGACCACCGCCGAGTCGATGAACTCGACCTCGACACGCCGCCCGGCCAGCCCGCCGAACTGGTTGACCGCCGTCGCCCACGCATCGATCCCCTGCCATGCCGGCAGGAAGATCTGGTCGCCGATCTCCCCGCTCGTCACGTCGGCGATGACGGCGATCCGGATGGTGTCAGCTGTCAACCCGGGATCGGCCGTGCCCGGCGGTCCGACGTCGAGCGAGGTCGAGGTGGTGGAGGTCGGGGGCGTCGACGTCGTGGAGGTGCCCGTGTCGTCGGGGCCGCCCGGCAGCGTGGTGGTGGTGAAACTCGTCGAGGTCGCGGCCGCTCCGGTCGGTGTCAGGTCCGGTGATCCGCACGCCGAGGCGACAAGGCCGAGCGCGCCGACCACGGCGACGAGAGCTGTCAGACGAACACGCACGCACTCAGGCTAGGGCGTCGCCCGGCGTGAGCCCGGGCACGCCTTCGCGCCGGGCTTGCCTGGGGCCGGTGAGAGCAACGTCACAGCGAAAGCCCTCGGCGCTCGAGCAGCCCCGAGCAGCCCCGAGCAACGTCACAGCGAAAGCCCTCGGCCCCCGAGCAGCCCCGAGCAGCCCCGAGCAACGTCACAGCGAAAGCCCTCGGTGCTCGGGAGCGGCCGGGTTGTCAGTCGACGGGCAACTGCCATGTCGATGCAGCGCGCCCGTTCCTGACCGAATTCGCTATGACACCGCTCTATCGGAGCCACACCGCTCCATCGGACCGCCCGACCGCAGTGGCCCGGGCGGCACCGAACAGCGCGACGCGTTCCGGCGGGAGCTCCTCCGGGAACTAGCCCTGGCCGCCCGACGCGTCCTGGACGGCCTCGCGGCCAGCGCTGATCCAGGGCATCATCTCGCGCAGGCCGGCGCCGACCTTCTCGATCTGGTGCTGCTGTCCGGCCGACTCGAGGCGGTGGAAGTTCTCACGGCCGCTGCGGGACTCGGCCACCCACTCCTCGGCGAACTTGCCGGAGCGGATCTCGTCGAGGATGGTCTGCATCGTCTCTCGGACGTGGTCGTCCACGACACGGGGTCCCCGGGTCAGGTCGCCGTACTCGGCGGTGTCGGAGATCGAGTAGCGCATCCCGCCGATGCCCTGCTCGTACATGAGGTCCACGATGAGCTTCAGCTCGTGCAGACACTCGAAGTACGCGACCTCGGGCTGGTAGCCGGCGGCGGTCAGCGTCTCGAACCCGGCCGTGACGAGCGCGGTGAGCCCGCCACAGAGAACGACCTGCTCGCCGAACAGGTCCGTCTCGCACTCCTCGGTGAAGGTCGTCTCGATGACCCCGGCGCGGGCCCCGCCGATGGCGTCCGCGTAGGCGAGCGCGAGCTCGGTCGCGCGGCCAGACGCGTTCTGCTCGACCGCGATCAGACACGGAACCCCGCCGCCCTCGACGAAGGTGCGACGCACGAGGTGTCCGGGACCCTTCGGCGCCACCATCGCGACGTCCACGTTCGAGGGCGGCACGATGAGGTCGAAGCGGATGTTGAAGCCGTGGGCGAAGAACAGGGCGTCACCGTCGGCGAGGTGCGGCTCGATGTGGTCGGTGTAGATGGACGCCTGCTCGGTGTCGGGCGCGAGAACCATGATCAGATCCGCCTCGGCCGACGCGTCGGCGATCGACAGGACCCGCAGGCCCTGCGACTCGGCCTTGGCCCCTGACGACGACCCCTCACGCAGACCGACCCGCACGTCGATACCGGACTCCTTGAGGTTGAGCGCGTGCGCGTGACCCTGAGAGCCGTACCCGATGATCGCGACCTTGCGGTCCGCGATGACGGAGCGATCGGCGTCGGCTTCGTAGTAGATGTCAGCCACTGTGCCTCCTCAGGCGGGGGTGGTGGTCCGGCTCAGGCGCGGTAGCGCGATGCGGCCGGTCCGTTGGAGTTCGACGATCCCATAGGGTCGCAGCAGGTCCTCGAAGTCGTCCACTCTGCCCGGTGAACCAGACAGAGACACCATGAGATGGTCGGGGCCGACGTTGAGCACGCGGGCCTCGAAGATCCGCACGAGGTCCATGATCTCGCCGCGCTGCGCGGCCGACGCGTTGACCGTCGCCACCATCAGTTCCCGCTCGACCGACTCGGCCGGCGGCAGTTGGCGGATTTCGACGACGTTGATGAGCTTGTCCAGCTGCTTGACCACCTGGTCGAGCGGGGCGCTGGCCACGTCGACGACGAAGGTGATCCGGCTGAAGCGCTCGTCGGGTGTCGGCGCCACGGCCAGGGACTCGATGTTGAAGCCGCGCCGGGCGAACAGGCCGGCGACCCGTGCGAGCACACCGGCCTTGTTCTCGACCAGGACGACGAGGGTGTGGAGTGTCTTCGCCACGGTTCAGCCCTGCTGACTCGGGTCGACGACGATGTCGGAGTTCGATCGTCCCGATGGAACCATCGGGAAGACCTTCTCGGCGGATTCGACCCGGAACTCCACGACGACGGGGCGGTCGTCGATCTCGTTCGCCTTGGCGATGACCGACTCCACCTCGTCCACGTCCTCGACGCGGAACGCCTCACACCCCATCGCTCGTGACCAGCCGACGTAGTCCGGCAGATCCGGCGAGAGGTACACCTCGGAGTACCGCTCGTCGTAGAACATCTCCTGCCACTGGCGGACCATGCCGAGGTAGGCGTTGTTGAGGATCGCGATCTTCACCGGGATGCGCTCCGCGGCAGCGGTGACGAGTTCCTGCGATGTCATCTGCCAGCAGCCGTCGCCGTCGACGGCCCAGACCATCCGGTCGGGGCGTCCGACCTTGGCGCCGATCGCCGCCGGGACAGCGAACCCCATCGTGCCGAGGCCGCCGGAGTTGACCCAGGTGTAGGGGTGGTTGAACTTCCACCACTGGCTCGTCCACATCTGGTGCTGTCCGACGCCCGACACGACGATCGTGTCGTCAGGGGTCCCGTCACGCAGCTGCTCGAGGACGAACTGGGGCTTGAGTGCCTCGCCGGGGGCCGACTGCTCATAGGTCAGCGGGTAGCGCTCCTGCCAACCGCTGATGGTCTGGTTCCACGACGAACGATCCACGGTGTGCAGGCCGCTGCGACCTCGCAACTCGGCGACGAGGGCCTCGATCACGGCCCGGCAGTCGCCACGCATGCCGACGTCGGCCCGGCGGACCTTGTCGATCTCCGCGGCGTCGATGTCCACGTGGATGATCTTCGCGTGGGGGGCGAACGCGTCGACCTTGCCGGTGACCCGGTCGTCGAATCGGGCTCCCAGGGTGATCAACAGGTCCGACTCCTGCAGGGCCGTCACCGCCGTGTAGTTGCCGTGCATCCCCGGCATCCCGAGGCACAAGGGATGGTCGTCGGGGAACCCGCCCCGGTTCATCAACGTGGTGACCACGTGGATCTCCGTCAGCTCGGCGAGGTCCCGCAGCGCCTCCGCGGCCCGGGCCTTCAGGATCCCTCCACCGGAGTAGATGACGGGCCGTTCCGCGGCGACGATCAGATCGGCCGCCCGCCGGATCAGCTCGGGGTCGACCTCGGTCGCCGGGTTGTAGCCCGGCAGGTCGTGGCCGTCGGGCTCGTGCCAGTCCAGCCCGGACCGTGGATTGTTCGGGTCGACGATGTCCTTGGGGATGTCCACGAGCACCGGCCCGGGGCGCCCGGTCGTCGCGATGTGGAAGGCGTCGTGGATCACCTGGGGGATGTCCTGCGCCTCGGTCACGAGGAAGTTGTGCTTCGTGACCGACATCGTGATGCCGGTCGTATCGGCCTCCTGGAACGCGTCGGTGCCGATCGCCGCGTACGGGACCTGACCGGTGATCACGACGAGCGGGATCGAGTCCATGTACGCGTCGCACAGCGGCGTGACGATGTTCGTCGCCCCGGGGCCCGACGTGACGAGCGCCACACCGGCGCGCCCGGTCACGTGCGCGTACCCCTCGGCCATGTGCCCGGCACCCTGTTCGTGGCGCACCAGGATGTGGCGGATCGACGAGTCGATCAGCGGGTCGTACAGCGGCAGGGTCGCACCGCCGGGAAGGCCGAAGAGCACGTCGACGCCCTCGAGCTCGAGGGACTTCATCAGAGCCTGGCCACCGTTCAACTTCATTGGGAACTCTCCCGGGTCGTGGACCCGTCGGCGAAGCGATGCGGGCCCGGAAACGAAAGCGACCTCCCACTGGGGGAGGTCGGGCGCGCACGATCGTCGAGGACCGTGCGCTAGGTGATTACCTCGAGTCGCGTATCTTCGGCTCGCATCGGTGACAGTATGCCCGGCGTGACGTCGGGCGACAAGGCAGATGCCCATGATCGTGTCGGGGCCTCTGGCGCCGGCAACGTCGACAACGCCGCCTCGGAGGCGTCGGGTACCACCCTCGCCGTCCTCACCGGGGCACGCTTCACCGGAAATCTCGGCTTCCGTTGGGTCTTCGCCTTCATCCCCACGGTCGCGGGCGGCCTCGGGGTGTCGCTGGCGACGATGGGGGCCGCGCTGACGGCTCGCGACGCGGCGGGACTCGCTGCGCCCGCGGTGGGACGCCGCGCCGACCGGGGCCACATGCGCTCCGTCCTCGCTCTCGGGCTCGCCGCGACCGGGGTCGGGTCGATCGTGGCCGGCGTCAGCTCCGAGATCCTTCTCTTCGGCGCCGGCCTGACCGTGCTGGCGCTGGGCAAGGTCGCTTTCGACACGGCGATGAACACATGGATCTCGACCGCCGTGCCCTTCGCCGTCCGGGGTCGGGTGACAGGGCTCACCGAACTGAGCTGGGCCCTGTCCTTCCTCATCGGCGTGCCCCTACTCGCACTGCTCATCGGGGTCGGCGACTGGCGCTGGCCCTTCGTCGTCATGGGCCTCGCGAACATCGCGATGGTGCCGCTCGTGCTCGCACGCTTCCGCGACCCCTCCCATCGGCGCAGAGCACCACGCTCGCCGTGGCGCCCCACCCGCGCCGTCGTCGCATTCCTGGGCGCACTCGCCGGCGTGTGGATCGCGATGCAGGCGGTTCTCGTCACGTTCGCGACGTGGCTCGAGGACGACTTCGGCCTCGACGTCGCGGGGCTGGGGCTGACAGCCCTCGTGCTCGGCTTCGCCGAGCTCGCAGGAACCGGCGCGACCGTGTGGCTGACAGATCGTCTCGGAAAGCGACGCGCCGTGCGTGGCGGCGCGCTCGCGATGGCCGTACCGATGGCGCTGTTGCCGTTGGCGGGAACCCTCGCCGTAGCGATCCTCCTGCTGTCCGCGACGGTCCTCGCCTTCGAGTTCACCCTCATCTCCGCCCTGCCGCTGCTGGGTGAACTCGACCCGGCTGCCCGTGGCCGCCTCGTCGGCGTGGGCATCGCGGTCTTCACCGTCGCCCGGGCCGCCACGTCGCTGCCCGCCGCCTGGCTGTTCACCGACACCGGGATGACCGGCGTGTCGATCCTCGCCGTGTCGGCGCTGGTGGCCACCGTGGCCGCCCTCGCACTCGTGCCCGAGCCCGACCCGCCGGCACCGTCCGGAGTAGCGGCGTGACCGCCGGACCCGGCGGGGGCCGCCATGGCGTCTACCCCGGAACCTTCAACCCGCCGACGGTCGCCCACATCGAGATCGCCCGGACGGCACTGGCCCACCACCGGCTCGACCGTCTCGATCTGGCCGTTTCGCGGCTCCCCTTCGACAAGGAGCACGTCGAGCGTCCGCTGCTCTCCCACCGACTCGAGGTACTCGAGGCGGTGGCCGGAGCGATCCCCGGTCTCGGCGTCGTCGTCACCGACGCCCGGCTCATCGCCGATATCGCGCACGGCTACGACCTCGTCGTGATGGGGGCCGACAAGTGGGCGCAACTGCACGACGTCACCTATTACGACGACGAGGCCCATCGCGACGCCGCCCTCGCCCGCCTCCCCGAGGTGACCGTGGCACCCCGACCGCCCGACCCGGTGCCACCGGATCGTCGCCTCCCCGTCCCCGACTGGGTGGCGGAGATCTCGTCGTCGGCGGTACGCGAGGGCGCAGCCCACGGGTGGATGGCGTCGCAGGCGGCCGCGTTCGACGCGCGCACGGGCGCCTGGTCCGACCCGCCGAGGTACGAGGCCTGGCTCAGGGACGGGTGATGGCGCCCAGGTCCGCTCCTGCCGCCAGGGACGCGTACTTGGCCAGGAAGCCCTTCGTGTAACGCGGTTCGGGCATCTTGAGATTCGCCCGACGTTCCTCGAGAACCGCGTCGTCGACGAGGAGGTCGATCGTGTGGTCCCGCACGTCGATGCGAATGCGGTCGCCCTCGGCGATGAGGCCGATCGGGCCACCGTCGACGGCTTCGGGGGCGACGTGGCCGATGCAGAAACCGTGCGTTCCACCCGAGAAGCGGCCATCGGTGATCAACGCAGCGTCGCCGCCGCGTCCGGCACCCTTCATCGCTCCGGTGATGGCGAGCATCTCCCGCATCCCCGGCCCGCCCTTGGGGCCCTCGTAGCGGATCACGACGACGTCACCCGCGTTGATCTTCCCGGCGAGCACGGCGTCCATCGCCGCGTCCTCGCCGTCGAACACGCGCGCCGGGCCTTCGAAGTGGTCGAAGTCGATCCCGGCAACCTTCACGACCGACCCCTTGGGCGCCAACGAGCCCGTCAGGATGGCCAGGCCGCCGATCTCGTGGATGGGATCGTCGAACGCGTGGATCACGTCACCGTCGGCGGCCGGAGGGTCCACCATCGCGAGGTTCTCGGCGACCGTCTTGCCCGTCACCGTGATCTCGTCACCGTGCAGAAGACCTTCGTCCAACAGCATCTTCATGACGACCGGCACTCCGCCCACGCGGTCGATGTCGACCATGTGGTACTTCCCGTGGGGCTTGGTGTCCGCCAGGTGCGGGACCTTCGCCGCGACCTTGTTGAAGTCGTCGAGGTGCAGGTCCACCTCGGCCTCGTACGCGATTGCCAGCAGGTGCAGAACGGCGTTGGTGGAGCCGCCGAGCGCCATCACCACGGCGATCGCGTTCTCGAAAGCCGCCTTGGTCATGATCGTGCGGGGTCTGATGTTCTCACGCAGCAACCCGATGACGGCCGTACCCGACGCGAATGCGTAGTCGTCGCGGCGACGGTCGACAGCAGCGGCCGAGGCCGACCCCGGCAGGGACATGCCGAGACCCTCCCCCACCGACGCCATCGTGTTCGCGGTGAACATGCCGGCGCAGGATCCCTCGGTGGGACATGCCTTGCGCTCGATCGCGTCGAGTTCGGAGTCCGACAGTTCGCCCACCGCGTTCGCGCCGACCGCCTCGAACACGCTGACGATGTCGAGGACCTGACCGTTGTGGTTGCCCGGCAGGATCGACCCGCCGTACACGAAGACGCTCGGCAGGTTCAGCCGGGCGGCAGCCATCAGCATCCCGGGGAGGGACTTGTCGCAACCGGCGAACGAGACGAAGGCGTCGAGTCGCTCCGCGTGCATCACGGCCTCGACGGAGTCCGCGATGATCTCGCGGCTCACGAGACTCGCCCGCATCCCCTCGTGACCCATCGAGATCCCGTCGGAGACGGCGATGGTGTTGAACTCCAGGGGGAAGCCGCCCGCTTCGCGGACACCCTCCTTGCAGCGCTTCGCGAGCCGGTCGAGCGGGAGGTTGCACGGCGTCACCTCGTTCCACGACGAGGCCACGCCCACCTGGGGCTTGGAGAAGTCCTCGTCGCGCATCCCGACCGCGCGCAGCATCGCGCGGGCCGGGGCGCGCTTGTTTCCGTCGGTGACGTCGTGGCTGCGGGGCTTCATCGGGTCGCTCATGGGGGTCAGCCTATTGCGTGGCGACCGGCTGGTCCCGCGGGTTGCGGGGACCTTCCTCACTGGCGCGAATCCGCCGCGACGGCGATATTGGAGGCCGTCCTAGAAAAGGGGATCGCGTGATGAAGCGCTTGATGGTGGGTGTCGAGGGGTCCGAGGGTTCACAGGCCGCGCTGCGGTGGACATGCGCACTCGCGGAGGCGACAGGTGCGTCCGTTCGTGCGATCTCCACCTTCGCGTCGAGCCCGAAGGTCCTACCCGAGGAACTCGAGACGAAGGTCGCCCAGCGTCGCGCCGAACTCGAAGGCTGGGTGAAGGCCGTCGGGACGAGCGCGAAGGTCGACACGACGGTCTGGGCCGAGGACCCCCGCGAGGTGCTGGCCGACCTCGCGGAGAACGACGGCGTGGACCTCCTCGTCGTCGGACGCGACGGCCCGCGCGGCGAGCCCGGCTTCCTCGCCGTCGGCAGTGTCGGCGAGTACCTGGCACACCACGTCTCGGTCCCCCTCGCGGTCGTGCCGACCGACGCGAGCCCGGCGTTCGGGGTCGTGGTCGTGGGCGTGGACGGCTCTCCGGGCGCCGTCGCGGCCGTGGACTGGGTGCAGGCACTCGCCGGCGCCGCGGGCTGCGACGTGGTCGCCGCAACCGTCCACGAGCCCGTTCTCGACACCGCGCAGGCTGACGGATGGAAGGCCCAGATCGAAACCGAGATCCTCGAGGACTGGGCCCGTCCCCTCGTGGAGGCCGGCATCACCACCCGCGCCGTCGCCGTCCAGGGCCCCGCCCCCGCCGAAGGTCTGCTCGAGACCGCCGGGGAGCACGACGCCGACCTCCTCGTCGTCGGCATGCGAGGCCGGGGCGGATTCCTCGGCCTGCGGGTCGGAGGCAACGCGATCCGGGCGCTCCACAAGGCCTCGTCGGTGGCGCTCGTGATGGTGCCCGCCGCCGAGTGAGATGACCTGGCCCCGCCGGGGGCCCGGGACAACCGAGACCGACCGGGCGATTCTGCGGCTCGCCGTGCCGGCACTCGGCGCGCTCATCGCCGAGCCGCTCTACGTCCTCGCCGACACCGCGGTCGTCGGACACATCGGCACACCCCAGCTCGCCGGACTCGCCCTGGCGTCGCAGGTGCTGTTGATCATCCACGCGGTGTTCACGTTCCTCGCGTACGGGACCACCGCCTCGGTGAGCAGGCTTCTCGGAGCCGGTCAGGACCGCCGGGCGGCCCACCAGGCCGTACAGGGACTGTGGCTCGCGGTGGGCATCGGCGTCGCACTGGCGCTGACGGTGTGGCTGACGATGGAACCGCTGCTGCGACTCCTCGGCGGCCGGGGCGAGACGCTCGCGAACGCCGAGACGTACCTGGAGATCTCCCTCGCCGGTCTCCCCGCGATGCTGCTGATGCTGGCCGGCGTCGGGTACCTGCGCGGAACCCAGGACACCGTCCGCCCGCTCATCGTCGCCCTCGTGACCGCCGCGCTGAACCTCGTCATCGAGTTGGTGCTCGTCTTCGGGTTCGACCAGGGCATCGGCGCCTCCGCCCTGTCGACGGTGATCGTCCAGTGGATCGGGGCCGCGATGTACGTGCGGTGGACCGCGGCCGCTGTGAAGCGCCACGGGGTGGCGCTACTTCCCGACACGTCGGTGATCGCGGGTCTCGCCCGCGCGGGAGTGGACCTGTTCATCCGAACGGCGTCGCTGCGGGGCAGCTTCGTCGTCGCGACCGCCGTGGTCGCCCGGATCGGTACCGACGACCTGGCCGCCCACCAGATCACCTTCGAGATCTTCAGCTTCATCGCACTCGCGCTCGACGCCGTGGCGATCGCCGGCCAGGCGCTGATGGGCTCGCTGCTCGGCGCGGGCGACACCGCACGCGCCCGCGCCGTCGGGGTGCGCATCGCGTGGTGGGGGGTCTGGACGGGGACACTGGCCGGTCTCGCCGTGCTCGCGAGTCGGCCCGTCCTGCCCGGCGTCTTCACCGACGATGCCGGCGTCGTCGCCCTCACCGCCTTCCTCTTCTGGTTCCTCGCCGGTCTCCAACCCGTCAACGGACTCGCGTTCGCCCTCGACGGTGTGCTGATCGGTGCGGGCGACCTCCGCTATCTCGCCTGGGCGATGCTCGCCTCGGCGCTCGCCTTCGTTCCACTGGCCATCGGCGTCGCGGTCGCCGACCTCGGTGTCGGCTGGCTGTGGGGGGCGCTGTGTGTGTTCATGGTCGTGCGGATGGTGACCGTGGTCGCGCGGTTCCGAGGCGACGCCTGGATGGTCACCGGTGCCGCCTGAGACCCCGGCACGGGCCGGGGCCGCCGTGGTACAACCGTGGCGATGCACATCCGCCGGATTCTGCGGGACAAGGGCGACAGCGTCGCCACGATCCGCCCCGACGCGTCCATCACGACCTGCCTCGCCACCCTCGCCGAGCACAACTACGGTGCTCTCGTCGTCTCCGTCGACGGAGCGCACATCGACGGGATCATCTCCGAGCGTGACATCGTGCGGGCGCTCGCGGCTCGTGGTCCCGGCTGTCTGGACGAGTCCGTCGCCGACATGATGACAACCGAGGTGATCACCGCCCGTCCCGGGGCCACCGCGAGTGAACTCATGGCGATGATGACCGCCCGGCGGATCCGCCACGTTCCCGTGGTCGACGGGACCGAACTGGCCGGCATCGTCTCCATCGGCGACATCGTCAAGCTACGGATGACCGAACTCACCGAGGAGCTGCGGGCGCTGCAGGGCTACCTCGAGCCGGGGGCGTACGGCTGATGTCGACCGTCCCGCGTATACCCGTCGCCGACCACCCCCGCGCGGCGATGTTCGAACAGAACCGTGAGCTGGGTCGACGCTTCCGCACCCTCTATGCGACCTTCTGGCGCGAAGGCGTCCTCGACCAGGAAGTCAAGGAGATCGTCCGGATGCGCAACGCCCGCATGGTGGACTGCGGCTGGTGACGCAACGTCCGGTTTCACCTCGCCCGTGAGGCGGGGCTCGACGACGACACGATCGACGCGATCGACGGTGGAACCGACGCCTCGCGGCCTGATGTCGCAGCCGCGCTGCGCTTCGCGGATCGCTACCTGACGGGCGCGGGGCGTCCCTCGCCGGCGGAGGCGGCGGACCTCGAGGCGCACTTCTCGCCGACGGGCCGGATCGAACTCGGCCTCGGCCTGTCCTTCTTCTGCGGATTCTCGAAGATGCTCATCGTTCTCGGGCTCGAGCCCACGGGGATGGACACCCTCGTGGTCACGACACCGGAGATCCCCGCCGGGGTCGACGTGGCATCGCTTCCGACGACGCCGGTCGGCGAGGATCCCCACGTCGCGATGATCGACGGGCACCCCCGCCTCGCCGCCCTGTGGGAGCGCATGGTCGCCGCGCTCGACGAGCAGACCTGGATCCCACCAGTCGTGCTCGACGCCTGCCGGCGCCGCGTCGCCGAACTGCACGGCGTGCGGTGGGCGCTCGACGCCCCGACGCCTGTGACCGGGGCGGCCGACCCCGACGTGGTCGCCGCGTGTGTCGCAGTGACCGAGATGTTCGTCGTCGACGTCCACGCCGTCACCGACGAGATGGCGGCGGAGGTGACCCGCCGCGTAGGGCCGGAGGGCCTCACGACGCTCGCCGCAGCATTGGCGATCTGGGAGGGTTTCTACCGCCTCGCATCCACCTGGGGCTGGGCACCTGCAACCGCAGAATCCCCGTAGTCACAGCGATCGAACCCGATATCGAAGAGAGGCACCGTGGAGCACGCGCCACCACCCCAGGACCAGGTCATGGGGAAGGTCACGTCCAAGGCCATCGGCGTGGCTGCCGAGCTCGAGGTGGCCGATCATCTCCCGCAAGGCAAGTCGATATCATGACGAAGGAGAGTGATCTCGACCTCTTCGCCGTTTCTGGCAAGTCAAGCAATGCGGATGCGCCTAAGGATTCCCGATGACACTGGTAATGACGCTACTCGTTCGGGACGAACTTGAATTGGTTGGGAGAAACATACTTTTTCACCTCGAGCGCGGGGTTGATCGCGTCGTTGCCATCGACAACGCGTCGACCGACGGCACCCGCGAACTGCTGGGGGAGATGAGCAGGTCTGCCCCGATTACGATTATCGATGAGCCCGGTCGCGACTACGACCAGTCAACTTGGGTTACGCGCGCAGCACTCTATGCCCGCGACAGGATGGGGGCTGACTGGGTCCTCAACAATGACGCCGACGAGTTTTGGGTCAGCAAGGGTGGCTCGCTCAAAGATGTGATTGCCTCCGCCACAGCTGACAATCTATTGCTCTGCCCGCGCCGGAACATGATCTGGGGATACGACTCGCCTGACGATCAGCCATGGTACGAACGGCTCGTTTACCGAGTTGCGGCTCCTGTCGAAAAGCCGGCGCTCCGCAATATCTACGATTCCCCCCTGCCCTGCCCGTATTTCTACCTTGACCTGCCACCCAAGGCGCTGGTGCGAACCGAGGGCCTCGTCAAGGTCGCTCAGGGGAACCATGCCGCTTTGTTCGACACGCCTGCGTCCGCCGTCGAGGCACCTATTGACATCTTTCACTTTCCGGCTCGGTCTCGGAACCAGTTCGAGAAGAAGATCGTTCAAGGCGGCCAGGCGTACGAAAGAAACAAGCGATTTCCTGAGAGTACCGGCTGGCACTGGAGGCGTTGGTATCGGCTCTACCGCAACAAGGGGATCGACGCCGCCCTAGCAGATGCTCTGCCTTCTACGGCAGCACTTGCACGTGACCTTCAGAATGGTGTTGCGGTACAAGACCACGGCTTCGCCTCGATCATGGGCCGTACCTACCTTGGCCTCAAGTGATCGTTGCACCATCTCGAGCGAGCGAGCAGGTTTCGTAGCTCGATCGAGGAGGTCTGATGGGACGAAGGCAGGGGTGGGGTCCGACGCGGAGGTTGTCGTTCGCTGAGCGGCTCGAACTTCAGCATCGGGTACGAGGTGGCGAGCGGTTCGCGGACGCCGCCGAAGCGTTGGGGTGCTCGAGCAAGTCGGTGCAGCGGCTGCTCAACGCGACTGGCGGGGTCAAGCCCCGCACCGTCGAGCGGTCGGCTCGGAGGCTGTCGTTGGCTGAGCGCGAGGAGATCTCGCGGGGTCTGCTCGTCAACGAGTCGGCGAGATCGATCGCTGCTCGTCTCGTTCGGGCGCCGTCAACGATCAGCCGTGAGATCAACGCGAATGGTGGCCGCGAGAACTATCGGGCGTGGCACGCTCAGGAGCGCTCCCATGACAAGGCTCGGCGGCCCAAGGCCGCGAAACTGGCCACCTGTCGTCGGCTGCGGGCCGAGGTCGAGGCCGGGTTGGAGAAGCGGTGGTCACCGCAGCAGATCTCGGGGAGGCTGAGGGTTGACTTCCCCGATGATGCGGAGATGCGGGTGTCGCACGAGACGATCTACCAATCGCTGTTCGTGCAGGCTCGAGGAGCGCTGCGCAAGGAACTTACGACGCATCTGCGGACCGGCCGGCCGCGGCGCAAACCCCATGGGCGAACGAACCCAGGCGGGCACCTGTTGGACATGGTGCTGCTGGCGGACCGCCCCGCCGATGTCGAGGATCGGGCCGTTCCGGGGCATTGGGAAGGCGATCTCATCATCGGGCGACGTGGCGAGTCAGCTGTTGCCACGCTTGTCGAGCGCCAGTCGCGTTTCTTGATGCTCGTCGACCTCTTCGATGGGCGCACCGCCCCGCTCGCTCGCGAGGCACTGACCGCTCACGTTCTCGACCTCCCTGAACAGCTCGCCAAGTCGTTGACCTGGGATCGCGGCAAAGAGATGGGCCAGCACGTCGAGTTCAGCATCGACACCGGCATGGCCGTCTACTTCTGTGACCCCCACGCCCCATGGCAGCGCGGCACCAACGAGAACACCAACGGCCTCATCCGCCA
>JAVJTC010000021.1 GCA_040219085.1 Acidimicrobiales bacterium | reverse complement strand
GACGGCACCGACCACGGCTCGCACCGCGAGCAGGCCTCAATGATCCGCCGCTACATCATCTGGCGGAACCGCAACGCTCAGGACCGAGCACTACGAGAACTCGTCAACCGCGCAAACGTTGCCTGACACGGCACTAGGTCTCGCCAGCGAGGGCGATGTGAGGAACGCATGCGCGGCGATCGTCGCTTCGCTAGGCAACCATCCGATGGACGGCTTCCTGGTCATGCCGATGCGTGAGCCGGCGACGGAGCTGATCGTCGGTGTCGCCAACGCTCCTGGCTGGGGCCTCGTTCTCGCCGTGGGCTTCGGCGGCATCCTGACCGAGATCCGGGCCGACACGTCACTGCGGCGGCTCCCTGTGGACCGTGCAGACGTGCACGAGATGCTCGGCGAGCTCGAGGGCTCGGCGATCCTCGATGGCGTACGCGGGCGAGAGCCTGTCGAAAGGGAGGCGCTGGTCGACGCGGTCCTCGCCATCGCCGACGCAGCATCCTTCGTCGGCGAGAAGCTCGAGGCGCTCGAAGTGAATCCGCTCGTCGTGGACGGAAACAGGATCGAGGCTCTCGATGCGCTCGTCAGTTGGCGCACGGATCCAGTGTAGGAAGCACGCCTGTGGTGGCGCGCTGCATCCGCTGTCGGCGCCGACTTCGCGGGGATAGCCGTGCGTCCTGACCACTGGGCGCGGGTGGAACCGACCCGGCCGGCGATCGTGATGGGCGCAACCGGGAACGTGACCTCGTACTCGGACCTCGCGGCCCGGTCCTGTCAGCTCGCCCGCTTCTTCCGCGACATGGGCCTCGAGCGAGGCGACCATGTCGCCGTCGTGCTCGAGAACTGTCCGCAGTTCTTCGAGGTCCTGTGGGCCGCTCTCCATTCGGGTGTCTACTTCACGCCGGTGAACCGGCATCTCACATCGGACGAGGTCGGCTACATCCTCGATGATTGCGAGGCCCGAATCGTCATCTCCTCGGCGACGCTGGCCGGCACCACGACCGCGATCGACTGGGAACAGCTGCCGCGTGTGAGAGCGCGACTCATGGTGGGAGGCAGCCCGCCGGGCTTCGAGGACTACGACGCCACGTTGGATTCGTATGAGCCGACGCCCCTCGCCGATGCCAGCACGGGCTCGTTGATGCTCTACACGTCGGGTACGACGGGTCGGCCGAAGGGAGTTCTGCCTCCCCTCTCCACGGCGCAGGGGGAGGATCCCGACCCTGCGCTTCTCGGAGTTGCCGCGCGGTTCGGCTTCGACGAACACAGCGTCTATCTGTCGCCGGCACCGATGTACCACGCGGCGCCGCTCCTGTTCACCCTCCCCGTCCACACCCTGGGTGGGACTGTCGTCGTAATGGAGAAGTTCGATGCCGCCGCGGCACTCCACCTCATCGAGTCCCTGCGGGTGACCCACAGCCAGTGGGTGCCGACGATGCTCATTCGCTTGCTCGGGCTTCCCGACGACGAGCGGCTGGGTCGGGACCTCTCGTCGCACCGCATGGCCATCCACGCCGCCGCGCCGTGTCCCCACGATGTGAAGCGGCGGATGATCGAGTGGTGGGGTCCGATCCTCACCGAGTACTACGCGGGGACCGACAGCGGGGGCATGACCATCATCGACAGTGCCGAGTGGCTCGACCACCCGGGCTCGGTGGGCCGTGGCAACGTCCGCATCATCGACGACGACGGCAACCAACTACCGCCTGGTGAGATCGGCACGGTGTACTTCGCCGGCGGCCCGGACCTCGTCTACAAGGGGGACCCCGACAAGACCGCTGCTGCCTGTCTTCCCGGAGGGCTGCGGACGGCCGGCGACTGCGGGTATCTCGACGAGGGCGGCTGGCTCTATCTCACTGACCGCAGGGACTTCATGATCAACTCGGGGGGCGTGAACATCTATCCCCGCGAAGTCGAAGACGTGCTCCTCGTCCATCCTGCGGTGTCCGATGTTGCGGTCTTCGGGGTGCCGAACCGCGAGTTCGGTGAAGAGGTAAAGGCGGTGGTGCAGCTCGTCCCCACGGCTGTCGCATCCGATGAACTCGCCGCCGACATCATCGACCATTGCCGGCTCGAGCTGGCGAGGTTCAAGTGTCCACGCTCGGTGGACTTCGTCGAAGAGCTTCCGCGATCGCCGACGGGGAAGCTGATGAAGCGGCTTCTGCGCGCTGAATACCGGGACGAGCCACAGCTCGGTTTTTCGTCCATCGGGGAACCGGGCGGGGATTCATGAAGATCAGCGCCGCGATCAGCTTCCCGTTCGAACCGTCGCAGGCCACGAGGCGCGCAAGGGACCTCGAGGCTGCCGGAATCGACATGATCTGGGTGCCCGAGGCCTACACATTCGACGCAGTGAGCCTTCTCGGGTACCTCGCAGCACATACCGAGCGGGTCGAGCTCGCGACGGGGATCCTTCCCCTCTTCTCTCGAACCCCGTCCCTCATCGCCATGTCGGCGGCAGGCCTGGACTCGGTCTCGGGTGGTCGCTTCGTGCTCGGTCTCGGGACGTCGGGGCCGCAGGTGATCGAGGGTTGGCACGGCGTGCCGTTCGACCGGCCGCTGACCAGGACCCGCGAAACCATCGACATCTGCCGGATCCTGTGGCGCCGGGAGCAGGTGGTCTACGACGGTGAGGCGTACCGGTTGCCGCTCCCACCCGACGAGGGCACCGGCCTCGGAAAACCGCTCCGGCTCATCAACCGGCCGCTTCGCGAGGAGATCCCCATCTACCTGGCCTCGATCGGGCCGAAGAACGTCCAGTTGACCGCCGAGCTCGCCGACGGCTGGCTACCGGCCTTCTTCCATCCGGACAGGGCCGGCGACGTCTTCGGGCCCGACCTCGAGATCGGGGGGAATCGTCGGGACCCGAGCCGTGCGCCTCTCGAGGTCGTGGCCGGTGGGCCACTCGCCATCTGCGACTCGGAGACCGCCGAGCGGATCCGCGACATGGCCCGTCCCGCGACGGCGCTCTACGTCGGGGGCATGGGGGCGCGGTCGAAGAACTTCTACAACGACATCTTCCGCCGGTGTGGCTACGAGCGCGAGGCCCAGGAAATCCAGGACCTCTACCTGGCGGGCCACAAGGATGAAGCCGCGGCAGCAGTGCCCACCGGGTACCTGGAGGCGACCGCCCTGGTCGGTGACGAGGGATTCGTGCGGGAGCGTGTCCTCGCATACAAGGCTGCAGGCGTGACGCGACTCCACGTGGATCCCATGGGGGACGACTGGCCCGGCCTGATCGAGTTGGTCAGATCATGGGTGGACTGAACCCGGACGAGGTGGAGAGCCGTGCGCTGCGCGACGCGGTCAGAGGACTGCTCGCGGACATGAGCACACACGCCGATGTGCGCGCCGCCATGGAGTCCGACCTGGGATTTGACCCCGAGCTCTGGGGGGCACTGGCGGAGATGGGCGTGACCGGCATCGTCACGCCCGCCGTTCACGGTGGTGCCGGACTCGGGCCCGAGCAGCTGGAGGGCGTGATGGAGGAGGTCGGTGCCTCGCTGTTGTGCTCGCCGCTGTTCGGGTCGTCGGTGCTGGCGGCGGCCGTGCTGGACGCAACCCGTGACGCTGACGCGTGTGAGCGGGTACTCCCCGGGCTCGCGGACGGCTCGACGATCGCGGCAGCGTGCCTCACCGGTGTCGGTGGGGACTGGACCTCGGCATCGGTCGACGTGGTCGCGCGTGACACGGACGGGACTGCCCTCTTGGACGGCACATCCGACTTCGTGATCCACGGCCAGAACGCGGACGTGTTCCTGGTGGTTGCCCGCACCGGCGACGGCTTCGGGCTCTTCGAGGTCGACCCGATGTCGGAGGGCGTGTCCGTCGTTGCCCAACCGTGCCTCGACCGGACCCAGCGGCTCGCGCGCGTCGGGTTCACCCGGGTCTCGGCTGCCCGCCTGGGCGAACGCGGGTGGGACGCCGTCGAGGAGGCCCTCGATATCGCACGTGTGGCCCTCGTCGGGGACCAGGCCGGCGGTGCCGCGTTCCTGTTCGACATGACGGTGGACTACATCCGTGGCCGCTACCAGTTCGGACGCCCGGTCGGCGGCTTCCAGGCGTTGAAGCACATGGCGGCCGACCTGCTCCTCGAGAAGGAGTCTGCGCTGTCGGCTGCGCGTTGTGCAGCTGCCTCGCTCGCAGCGGGTTCGTCCACGGCGAGGGCGGACGTGTACCTCGCATCGTTCGCATGCGCGGACGCGTACTCACGTATTGCAGCCGACAGTGTCCAGATGCACGGTGGCATCGCCTACACCGCCGAGTACCCGGCGCACCTCTACCTGCGGCGCGCACGGGTCACCGCGTGGATGTTGGGCGGTCCGTCGACGTACCGCGAGCGCTATCTCGCAGAGCTGGGTGGATGAGGCCATGACCGACGAGATCCGCTCCGACGACGAAATCCGCGGTGAGGTGCGTAGGTGGCTCGCAGAGAACTGGGACCGGTCATGTTCCGATCCATTGCCGTTCGCAGAGCCCGATCCGGCCTACGTCGGGTGGTTGCGACGGGTTCTCGAGGCGCGCTGGGCCGTTCCCCGCTGGCCGGTCGAGTGGTACGGCCGAGGGTCGTCGGACCGCGAGGCGAAGATCATCGAGACGGAGTTCGAGAACGTCGGCGCCCCCGGTGCCGGGCAGGACAGGACGAACCTCATCGCGAACACCGTCATGGCATTCGGTCGCGACGATCTCAGGTCCGACGTCCTGGCCGAGCTGTTGTGCGGCGAGATCCGGACGTGTCTGCTCTACAGCGAAACGGAGGCGGGCTCGGACCTCGCAGCCGTTCGGACGAGGGCCGAGTTGAACGACGACACGTGGACGGTCACGGGTCACAAGATCTGGACCTCCGGGGCCGCGCACGCGGAGTACGGCCTGCTCCTCGCCCGCACGGACTGGGACCTCCCCAAACACGCGGGCCTCAGCTTCTTCTTCTGCCCGATGGGCGGCGACGGCATCGAGGTGCGTCCCATCCATCAGATCACAGGGGAGTCCCACTTCAACGAGGTCTTCCTGGACCGCGTCGAGATACCCGCCCGCAACCTGCTCGGCGAGCGCAACGGTGGTTGGAAGGTCCTTCTCACCGCACTCGCCTACGAACGCTCGGTACTCGGGGAGGGTGGGGGTTCGCGTACGTCGGAGGAGGGCGATCCCGCCACTGATCTGATCGCATTCGCGCGCGAGCACGGGCGCCTGGGGGATCCGTTGATCCGGCAGGCGATCGCCCGGGCGCTGGGATACCGCCGGCTCAACGAGCTCAACATGGCGCGGGCCGGAGCCGACCTCGCCCAGGGCACGTCGTCGCCGTTGATGTCGCTCGGGAAGCTCGCGATGTCGCGGATCCTGCACACCGAAGCTGCGGTCCGTACGGAGATCCTCGGGTCGTCGGGCATCTTCGACGGTCCGGAACATCGTGACGCCGCAGACGTCAACTACCGGGCGTTCGACGCCTATGTCACGTCGATCGGCGGTGGGACCGATCAGATCCAGCGCAACATCATCAGCGAGCGCGTTCTGGGACTTCCACGCGAGCCGGAGGTGGACCGGGACATCCCGTTCCGCGAAGTGAAGTCCGGCCAGTGAACGGCCCGCCACTGCAGCGATGCACGCCCACCGGTCCGAATAGGGTCGTCAAATGATCTGCATGGAGTCGGTCCGCAGGGTGGGGAGGGACCATCGATGAGCCGCACCTATGTCGTCACCGGGAGCGCGTCGGGGATCGGCGAAGCCACCGCGGCGATACTGGCGGATCAGGGGCACCGGGTCATCGGTGTGGACCGCCATGGCGCCGACGTCGTCGCCGACCTGTCGACGCCTGACGGGCGCGCGGCGATGGTCGCAGGCGTCGAAGCGGCCTCGCACGGCGTCGTCGACGCAGTGATCGTGTCCGCGGGCCTGTCGGGCGGCCAGGACGATCCGGCGTTGATCATCCGCGTGAACTTCTTCGGCGCGCTCGCCAGCCTGCGGGGCCTGCGCCACCTCCTTGCTGCGAGTCCCGCGCCACGTGCTGTGGTCGTGGCGTCGGTCGCGGTTCTCCAGTCCAACGTCGAGGATCCCGTCATGCTCGCCTGTCTCGACGAGGACGAGGAAGCCGCCGTGGCGATGGTTGCGCACGATGAGCGGGGGAGTCGGGCCTATGCCGCAACGAAGAGGGCGATCGCCCGGTGGGTCCGGCGCGCCGCTCCGACTGCTGAGTGGGCCGGTGCCGGGATCGCCTTGAACGCCGTCGGTCCGGGGCTGATCGAGACGCCGATGACCGACTACCTGCTGAAGACCGATCGCCGGAAGGAGACAATCGAGACGTACCCGATGCCCCTCGCCGACTATGGGCAGGCTGATGACATCGCCTGGCCGCTCGCCTGGTTGACGAGCGCAGAGAACGGCTTCATCACAGGACAGGTTCTCTTCGCCGACGGGGGCTACGACGCTCTCACGCGCGGCGAGGACGTCTGGTAGTGGGGGAGACCGGAGTGGGTGACGTGGTCGATGACCTCGTTGCGGAGCAGGTGGCGCTCGATGAGCTCGTCGCCCCACTGCCCGAGGAGCGCTGGGAGACTGCGACGCCGGCGGACGGTTGGACGGTCCGGGACCAGATCGCGCACCTGGCCTATTTCGACGAGGTGGCCCAGGAGTCCCTGGCTGGTCGCGGAGAGGAACGCTTCCGAGCGATTGCCGCCGTGTATCAGTCGAACCCAACCGAGGTGGAAAAGCCCGGTGAGGGTCTCACCGGAGCCCAGGTTCTGGCTTGGTGGCGCGCGGCACGCGCCGGCCAGGCCGAGGCGTTTCGGGCGGTGGATCCGTCGGTTCGCGTTCCGTGGGGACCCAATCACATGGCGGTGCGTAGCCTCTGCACTGCCAGGCTCATGGAGACGTTCGCGCACGGACTCGACTGCTTCGACGCGCTCGGGGCTCGCCCCGTGGACACCGCCCGGCTGTTGCACGTGTGTCGAATCGCCTACCGCGCTCTTCCTTATGCATTCAAGGCCGGGGGCACGGAAATGCTCGGGCCGCTCGACCAGCTGCGCGTCGAGTTGACGTCGCCCGGCGGCGACCTGTGGCTGCTCGGCCCCGAGGATGCCCCTCAGCTGATCGTGGGCGATGCCGGGGAGTTCGCGCGCGTGGGGGTCCGGAGACTGGCTCGTTCCGACGCTCGTTCCCTTCACGCCCACGGGCCGCTGGCCGACGCGGCACTCGACGTGCTGAAGGCGTATCTCTAGTGGGGTTCCTCGACGGCTACCGGGTCCTCGACCTGTCCGACGCCACCGGCCTCCTGGCAGGCAGGATCCTGGCGGATCTCGGTGCCGACGTCGTGCAGGCCGAACCCGTGGGAGGTTCCTCAGCGCGCAGTTCCCCACCTCAGGGTGGTGGCCGATCGTTTCTGTGGGATGCCTTCGCAGCCAACAAGCGCGGCGTGGCCTATGACCCGTCCGCCGTCTCCGGCCGACAGCTCCTGGGGGAGCTCGTCGCCGCAGCAGATGTGGTGATCGAGTCGGCAGGCCCTCGAGCGGGGGCGACCCTGGGCGTCGACAGGGACTCGGCGATGCTTTCGCATCCGGCTCTCGTCTGGTGCTCGATTTCCGCCTTCGGTCTGGACGGGCCGAAGGCGGACTACGAGCACACGGACCTGACGGTCTGGGCCGCCGGTGGTCCGTTGGGGGCGCACCGGGACGGAAGCCGGCCGCCGTTGCGCACCAGCATCCCCCAGGCGTACCTGCACGCCGGTGCGGACGCCGCCGCAGGCGTACTCCTGGCGCTCGCGTCCCGTGCCCGCTCGGGTAGGGGACAGCATGTCGACGTGTCGGCGCAGGTCTCGTTGTCCATCGCGACTCTCGGGCGGATCCTCGCCGCGGCGTGGGAGGGCGACGCGACAGGCGCGACGAATCGCGGTTCGGATCTCAGCGGGAGCGGTAGTGCTTCCGCACCGGGGCTGACGAAGTGGCGCGTGAGCGACGGCCTCGTCGAACTGAACCTCGCGATGGGTCCTGCGGCGGGTCGGTTCACGAACAACCTGCTCTCGTGGATGCGGCACGAAGCTGTCGAACTGGGCAGGTTCGGGGAGTGGGACTGGACACGACTGCCCGAGGATATGGAGGCCGGCCAGATCGTCGAGGAGGACGTCGGGGAGTTCAGGGCGCTGGTGACGGAGTTCCTCGCGGACCGGACGAAGCTGGAGGTCACCGAGGCGGCCGTCGAGCACAAGCTGTTGTCAGTGGGCGTCTTCGACCTCGCCGACATCGGATCCAGTCCCCAACTCGCTGATCGGAACTACTTCGTCGCCCTCGGCGAGGGCGACCGGCAACGGACCCTTCCGGGGCCGTTCGTCGCGGTGGACAGGCCGGCGTTCGAGTACCGACGGCCTGCGCCTCTGGTCGGGGAACACACCGATGAGGTGAGACGCGAGTGGACGGCTTCGGCCTCAGCGCGGCGGCCGGTTGCGTCCGGGCCCGATGGGCCACCTCTGGAGGGACTGAAGGTCCTCGATCTCTCGTGGGTCGTCGCCGGCCCGGTGATCGGCCGGACGCTCGCGGACTTCGGGGCAACCGTCGTCCGGGTCGAGTCGTCGCGGCGTATCGAGACGGCGCGCGTGATGCCGCCGTTCCACGACGCAGAGCCCGACCCCGAGGGGTCGGCGCTGTATCAGACCTGCAACGCAGGCAAGCTCGGCCTGTGTCTCGACCTGTCGAGAGACGAGGGGCGTGCCGTGGTTCGGGACCTCGCCGAGTGGGCCGATGTCATGGTCGACTCGTTCTCTCCGGGGACGATGCAACGCTGGGGTCTCGGCTATGAGGACCTCCAGCGCGTCAACCCGGGCCTCGTCGTGTTGACCACGACGTTGTGCGGCCAGAGCGGACCGTGGTCCGGCCTGGCGGGCTACGGGAATGTCGGTGCGGCTCTCTCGGGGTTCCAGCACCTCGTCGGCTGGGAGGATCGTGTCCCGATAGGTCCCTACGGTCCCTATACGGACTATGTCGGGCCCAGGTTCTCGCTGGTTGCACTCCTCGCTGCCCTCGACGATCGGCGTCGCACGGGCCAGGGCTGTCTGCTCGATGTGAGTCAGGTCGAGGCGGGCGTGTGGATGCTGTCCCCGGAGCTCGCCGACTGGTTCGAGTCGGGGACCATTGTCGAACGGTGCGGAAATGCCGACCGCGTCTTCGCCCCACACGGCGTGTACCCCTGTCGCCCGGGTGGCGACGGAAGCGGGTGGGTGGCGATCGCGGTGCGCGACGACGCCGACTTCGCGGCTCTCGCTGCATGTATGGATCGACCCGAACTGGCTGCTCAGTCGCGGTTCGAGGGTGCCGAGCGGCGACGAGTTGTGAGCGAAGAGCTAGACGAGGTCATTTCGAGCTGGACGTCGCAACTCGAGGCCCCGGACGTCGAGCGCCGCCTGCAGGCTGCCGGGGTGCCAGCCCACGTGGCGGTGATCAGTGCGGACTGGTGTGAGGACCCCCAGATCATGCACAGAGGTCATCTGGTGCGCGTGCCACATGAACGGTTCGGCGAGGTCGCGGTCGAGGGGCCCCGCTACCGCCTGTCTCGCACCCCCGGTGTCGTGCGGGCGCCGGCTCCGATGTTCCACCAGCACCGCCGACAGGTCCTCCAGGGCCTGCTGGGCTATTCGATCGACCGAATGGCCGAGCTCGACGAGCTCGGCGTCCTCGTCTGAGATGGCATGTCGCTCGCTGTGGCGAGTGGTCGGCCGATGACCTCCCCGGAAAGGCCAACATGAAGATCGAAGCTGCGATCCTGAGGTCGGCACACGACCCGTTCGTCATCGAGGACGTGACGCTGCGCGAGCCGGACCAGGGGGAGATCCTGGTCCGCCTGGCCGGTGTCGGGATGTGCCATACGGATCTCTTCGCCCGTCACGGAATGGGCGCGCTTCCCTTGATTGCCGGACACGAGGGTTCTGGTGTGGTCGAGGCGGTCGGTTCAGCTGTCGAAGGTGTGGCGGTGGGTGATCACGTCGTTCTCGCATTCGACAGCTGCGGTCTCTGCTCGCGCTGCCTCGATGCTCGCCCCGCCCTGTGCGCGAGCTTCGTCGAGAAGAATTTCGTCGGCAACCAGTCTTCAGTGCTCGATGGCGACGGCAACGTCGTCACCGCGGGCTGGTTCGGCCAGTCCTCGTTCGCGACATTCGCTTTGGCTTCACCTCGCAACGCGGTGGTCGTCGACAAGGCGTTGCCGCTCGAGCTCCTCGGTCCCCTCGGGTGTGGTGTCATCACAGGTGCCGGATCGGTGTTGGTGGGAACCGAAGTCGGCGCCGGATCGAGCGTCGCCGTGTTCGGCGCGGGGTCGGTGGGCCTGTCTGTAGTCATGGCGGCCCGGGTGGCCGGTGCCACGACGATCATCGCCGTCGACCTCCACGAGTCGCGCCTGGCGCTTGCAACCGAGGTCGGGGCAACGCACACCATCATCGGTGGCGAGGACGTCGCTGCGCAGATCAAGACGGTGACAGGACGAGAGGGCATCGACTTCTCCTACGAGACGACCGGGGTGCCGGCTGTGGTGGCGGACGCAGTCGCCTCTCTTTGCAGCGGTGGAGTGTGTGGTCTCATCGGAATCCCGGTCGGACCATCGGTTCTCGACACGTCGGTGATCATGGCGGGCCGCACTGTCGTCGGGCTGATCGAGGGCTTGAGCAACCCACAGACGCTCATCCCGAAGCTGCTGGAGCTGTGGCAGCAGGGCCGCTTCCCGTTCGACAAGCTGATCCGGACTTTCGCTCTCAGCGAGATCAACGAGGCGGAGCGGCTCGCATCGTCCGGCGAGGTCGTGAAGCCAGTCCTCGTTCCCGGCGGGTAGAGCGGTTGCGTCAACCCTGAGGCTGGCCGTCGACGTGTTCGCCGATGCCGTCGGCGTAGTTCGTCTCAGCGACGCGGGTTCGACAAGATCCTGCCGTTCCTGAGTTACGGAGTGCCCTGTTATCGCGGGAGCGATGGGCGTACCGTGCGATTCGGAGGGGCGTTGCGCCCTCGGGCGTGTTCGCCCCCCGGATCGGGTCCTCCACCGCGGAGGCCTCCAGAACGGGAACGCCGATGGTTCAGTCAGGCCAGCACCGGGCGGTGGTGGCGGAGTCCGAACCGCGCCGATTGTGGTCGGGAGGCGTCGGTCCGGCCCATGGCGAGGTCCGGGCTGAGCCGCGCGGCGATGTCGTCGCGGCGGTCATCGAGGGCAGCCTGTGTCTGGTTACCTCCGCAGGTGTCGTCACGGCGATCGAGGACCTGCTCGACGATGTTGACGGGCAGTTGATCATCGACCTGTCCGATGTCTCGTTCTGCGACGCCCACGGCGCGCGTTCGCTGATGGGTCTGCGTCAGCACTGCGAAGACCACGACGTGGAACTCGTTCTGACGGATCCGAGTGCGCCGGTTGTGCGGATCTTCGACCGGACCCGTATCTCGCAGTCTTTCGACGTGGACGACGAGGGGAAGCGGTGGCGGCCGCGCGGGACGGTGGCGGGGCCGGGCAGGCGGGTCGAGCCGCGGCGAAGGGAAGAGCGCGGAGAAGGAGGTTGACGCCGATGGGTGTCTACCGGGGCCGTATCGCCATCTCGCCCGACGAGGATCACACGATCGACGCCGTCGGGACGGTGACGTCGTGGGTGGACCGGGCAGGGTCACCGTGGTGGGACGCCACGGTGCGTCTCGTCGCCGATGACGTGGTCGATCTCACCGCCGGGGAGTCGGTGGTTGTGCGTCTCGTCGACCGCGAGGCGCGGGCGATCAAGCTGCAGTGAGGACAGCCGGTGAGACGAGGATCACGATCGGCTCCTCGCCCTCGTCGCTCCCGTCCAGGTGAAGCATGACGCGGACGTGCTGGGGCGGGTCTCCCCAGACCTCGAGAATCGTCGCAGCGACAGAGCGGTCGGACCCCCAGGGGACTCGGACTTCGTTGCCAACCTCGAGCTTGTCGACCATCGGGTTCACCACGGCTCCCGCGAAAACGTTGCCTTGAGATGTTCCCACACCACGCGGTCGAGCGCCCTCGCGGTTCGATCGAGGCCGGGAAGGCGATTTCGGCACCATGTGACCGTGTCCGTGACCCCTGCGTGTCGGAGTAGGTCGAGCTGCGTCTGGTTCCCATGTGCGAGACAGTTCCGTAGCTGGATGAGGTCCGCGTAGCGAGCCGCGTCACCCCGTCGTGAAGCCGTCGTCTCCCAGAAACGATCGCGAGTTGCGAGCTTGCCCTTCAGCCCGGTTAGTCCGAGGCGTCTGAAGTCGTTCGTGAGGCTCCGCAGGTCAGCATTGCTCCGGTCGATCGATCGACCCTCGGTCGCAGCGGTGACGAGCAGCGCCTGGTAGCCGGTGGTCACCCCGGCCATCTCGACACTCTTTTCCGCGGCGAGGTCGTGTAGGTCGCGAGCGAACGCCTGGAACTCGGCGACGACCCGGAGAATGTAGGCATGTGCGAGCGGGCGCCCGATCTCGAGCGGGCGTCCCGGTCCGTCGACCTCGCCGGTCGCCGCGTGGGCGATCGCGACTGTGTCGATCGCGGCGCGGCGATCGCCGAGCCACCGAGTGAGCGCAACGGAGGATCTGTAGGCCACGCAACCAGACCGTAGGCGTCGGGTGTGACATCGAAGGATCCATCCGTGTCCCGTTGGGGTTCGGGAGGATGCGTGGGATGCGGCTGGGCCGCGGGTCTGACCCTCGGTGTGACTGGCCCGTGTGCCTTGTGGCTGATTTGTCGGCCTGTGGCCCGGTCGTGTCGTTCGCGCACCGACCGGTCGGAGCGGACGTGACCTCATAGGAGCTTGGTGGTTCCCAGTCGATGTCTTGTCCGTCCGGCCCGGCCGGTGGTGCCAGACCCATCAGCGAGACAGGAAGGCAGAACACCATCATGGCTGACAACGATCCCGATGTCGTCGGGGGTGTGGACACGCACCTCGAAGCCCATGTCGCCGCGGTTGTTGACGAGATCGGCCGGATCCTGGCCACGGCGTCGTTCCCGACGACCACCGGGGGGTATCGACAGCTGCTGGGCTGGATGCGACGTCACGGACGCCTCGTTCGGGTCGGTGTCGAGGGCACCGGCGCCTATGGGGCGGGGTTGGCCCGGTTCCTGGCCGGCGAGGACGTGGAGGTGGTCGAGGTGAACCGGCCCGACCGCCAACTTCGGCGTCGGCGCGGCAAGTCCGACACCGTCGATGCTGAGGCTGCCGCGCGAGCGGCGTTGAACGGCGACGCGGCCGCGGTCCCCAAGTCCGGTGACGGCCAGGTCGAGGCCCTGCGCGCGTTGCGGATCGCCCGCCGCTCCGCGGTGAAAGCCCGCACCCAGGCCACGTTGCAGATCCGGGACCTGATCTTGACCGCCCCCGACGAGCTCCGCGGCCGCCTCGAACCGCTCTCGGCGTCGGATCGCTCCGATATCTGTGCCCGGTTCCGGCCCGGCGACCCCGCCGATGTCACCCAAGGGACCAAGCTCGCCCTGCGGCACCTGGCGCGCCGCTGCCAGGCCCTCAGTTGCGAGATCGCCGATCTCGACGAGGTGATCGCCGGCCAATGCGCCCAGATCAACCCTGCGCTGCTCGGCGCCAAAGGCGTCGGACCCGAAGTCGCCGCCACGCTGCTCGTCGTCGCCGGCGACAACCCCGAACGGATGCACTCCGAGGCCGCCTTCGCCGCGCTCTGCGGCGCAGCTCCCATCGAGGCGTCGTCAGGGCGGATCACCCGCCACAGGCTCAACCGTGGCGGCAACCGACAAGCGAACAACGCCTTGTGGCGGATCGTGATCGTCCGCCTCACCGCTTGCGAACGCACCCGCGCCTACGTCACCCGACGCACCGCCGAAGGCAAGACCAAAAAGGAGATCATCCGCTGCCTGCAACGCTACGTCGCCCGAGAGATCCACTCGCTGCTCGTCAACGACCACACCGTCATCACCGGCGCCGACCTCCGAGCCGCCCGCCACGCCAACAACCAGACCCTGGAGCAGGCTGCCACCGCCATGAACAGCTGGCCCATCGTGGAAGTCCCCCGGTTTCACGGACGGGGTGGGTGTGGGGTGATCATGCCGCGTGTGCGGTCTCGTGGTCGAGGGGGCTGAGCCCGTTGTTGTAGCTGTGGCGGCGCTGCGGGTTGTACCAGGCTTCGATCCATTCGAAGATCGCTGCGGCGAGCTGGTCACGGGTGGTCCAGTGGTGTTGGTCGAGCAGCTCGCGCTGCAGGCTGGAGAAGAAGGCCTCGGCGACGCTGTTGTCGTAGGCGTCGCCGATCGATCCCATCGAGCCCAAGATCCCGGCTGATCGGAGTCTGTGGCCGAACAGCCATGAGGTGTAGACCGAGCCGTGATCGGAATGTGCGATCGTGTGGCCCTCGAGCGGCCGGCGCCGCCAGGTCGCCATCTGCAGGGCGTCGGCGACGAGCTCGGCGCGGATGTGATCAGCGATCGACCAGCCGATGACACGCCGTGACCAAGCGTCGATGACCGCCGCGAGGTAGACCTTGCCTTCGTCGGTGGGGTGTTCGGTGACGTCCATCACCCAGAGCCGATCGGGTCCGTCGGGATCGAAGGACCGATTGACCAGGTCCGGGTTCGGGTCGGTGCCGTCGCGGCGGGTGCAGCCGTTCTTGCCGCGCTTGGCCGGGTAATGGATGCCAACAGCCCCACACACCCGCATCAGG
The DNA here is from genome assembly GCA_040219085.1 of Acidimicrobiales bacterium. NCBI lineage: Bacteria > Bacillati > Actinomycetota > Acidimicrobiia > Acidimicrobiales > Acidimicrobiales bacterium. The sequence goes on along the minus strand of JAVJTC010000021.1, from coordinate 97,104 downwards.
CGCTCACAGGTGGTCTTGGAGCGACGCACTCCACGACCCAAGCGCAGCTCGTTGCGGACTCGGGGCGCCCCATAGGAGTGCCGGGACATCTTCCAGATGTCGAACACCTCGTTCGCCGCCCACGCCTCGGCGAGTTCGGCGTCGCTGACCGGCTGGCGCCGTCGTTGATAGAAGCCCGACGTTGACACCCCCATCACCCGACAGCACGTCGAGATGGGCAGGTCCGAGCAACGCTCGGCGATGAAGGTGTAGGTCATTTTGGGAGGACGTTCTCCGCAGCGAAGTACGCGGCCGCGCGCTTGAGGATCTCGTTCTCGAGCCTGGCGACCTTCAACTCCCGGCGCAGCTTCACGAGCTCCTCTCGCTCAGCGGTCGACAGGCCATCGGCCCTTCGGCCTTCATCGATGTCGGCTTGCTTCATCCAGCCGCGCAGGCAGCTGTCAGAGATCCCGAGATCCTCCGCTATCTGCGCGACCGGCTTCTCACGGAGCCGGGCCAACTCGACCGCGCGATGACGGAACTCAGGCGGGTGTGGACGGGGCATCTGGACTTCCTTCCCGAGACGACCACGGTCGCCTCAGAGTCGCTGTCCGTCAACCCGGGGGACTTCCATCGCCATCTCACGCCTCGAACGAGGTCTCACCCATGACACCGACCTCGCTCACCGCTACCACCAGTGGCTCCACGCCGCTTGACCGAATACACGCCAGAGGAGCATCGGTCGATCCCGCCGTCGAAACCGTCACAGCCGCCCCGTACAGGGCTGCGACGGATGACGACGCAGGAGGCGGCGATGAGTGACGAGACGAATGCGGTGACGGCCACGGATGTGACGGTGGTCCTGGACCGGTCGGGTTCGATGGCCGCGATCACCCACGAGGTGATCGCCGGCTTCAACGGGTTCCTGTCGGATCAGGCCGCGTCGGCGGGGAAGTGCCGGCTGACGCTGGTGCAGTTCGACTCCGAGGACCCCTTCGAGGTGGTAATCGACGATCTGCCCGTCGCCGAGTGCGTCGGGCTCACCACCGCGACCTACGAGCCGCGTGGTGGCACCCCTCTCTACGACGCGCTCGGGAACGCACTCGTCTACGCGGAGAAGCGACTGGCCGCAGCCGACGGCGAGGTCGACCCGCTGGTTGTGGTGATCACCGACGGTCTCGAGAACTCGTCGTCGGACTACACCCGTGAACAGGTTTTCGAGCGGATCACAGAACTGAGAGACCGGGGTTGGACGTTCGCGTTCCTCGCTGCCAACCAGGACGCGATGTCCGCGGGCGGTGCGATCGGTCTGGCCGGAGGCTCGACGGCGAACTGGGACGCTTCGGCCGAGGGCATCGACCTGGCGTTCTCGCTGGTCGCGGACCGGGTCACCGAGTTCCGTGGCCGTTCCCGCGAAGACCGCCTCGCCGCCCGCGATGACTTCTTCGAGGAGGGCGAGGCGTGAGCGACACATCACAGGGCGAGGGTTGGTGGCAGGCGTCGGATGGGCAGTGGTATCCGCCCGAGTCCCACCCGGACTACCTCCCGCCGCCCCCGACAGAATCGACGCTTCCGCCCCCGCCGGCCTCGGCCGCTGTGCCGTCTCCGCCCCCGGCTGCGGACGGGTCGACGGGCGGCAACGGTCTGGCCGTCGCCGCGCTGGTGCTGGGGATCATCGGCGCGGTCGTCGGGCTGATTCCGCTGTTCTTCTTCCTCGCGTTCATCCTCGGCGGGCTGGCCCTGATCTTCGGCTTGATCGGGCGAAAGAAGGGCAAGCCGCGTCGCAAGATGGCCACTTGGGGCGCCGTGCTCGGTCTCGTCGCGATCATCCTCGGGATCATCGGCGTGGCGATCGTCGACGACGTCTTCGACGACCTCGACGAGGCGTTCTCCAACGACATCGTGGACGACGGCGACGTGGACGTCATCGTCGAGACCTGCGGGCCGTCTTCGTTCGGCGCCGAGGCCACCGGGACCATCACGAACACTTCGGGGAAGCAGCAGGGTTTCCGCGTGGGGGTCGACTTCGTCGACGGGGGCGTCCTCGTCGGTGAGGGCCTCGAGTTCGTCGACGGCCTGGCACCCGGCCGGACAGCGCGCTGGTCGGCGTCGGTGTTCGACGACGTCTCGCCGTCGGTGGCCTGCGACGTCGAGGTCCGCTACTCGATCTTCGATGAGTGAGTGCAACCTTCGCGGGTCCGCATGGCGGATATCGGTTCGGCTATCCAGCCCCTCTGGCCAATCGGTCAGTGATTGCGGGTGTGTCGACGATGCGCTCGCGACCTACGGACCGAGGTCCCTAGTCGGCGAGCGGGTCGACCTTCAGACTCGATTCACCAGCCAGAGGATGACTGCCGCAGCACGACCCCCTAGCGGCGGGAAGGAGGCGAGGTGAGGCGTACCCGGCGCTCCCGGAAGTGCGGTCACGAGCCCCCGTTCCTCGGCAAGCTACCTGTCGCAAGTGTCAGGGCGGTCATCCATGTTCCCCTGACCCAGCTGACGGCCGGGACCATCGTGTGGGCCCACGTCCCGTACGTCGAGAGCGAGGGGTACAAGACCCGTCCGGCCGTGGTTCTGGACCGCGACGGGCGCGACATCGAGCTGCTCGCGCTGACCAGCTCGCTGCGTCGTTTCGACATGCCTGACCGCTACGTCGAGCTCTCCGAGCTCGAGCCGACCGGCCTGGACCGGCCGTGCGGTATCCGAATGACGCCGAGCGTCGTCGTCGACCGCATCGACATCTTGTCCATCGCCGGGCATCTCAGCGAGCGCGACGCCGAAGCGGTCGGGCTTCTCGTCTGACTACGCCACGGTCGCTCGGTAGTCGGCGAAGACGTCACCCGGCAGCCGGTGGTGGAGCCGCCACGTGATCTGAATGGGACGGTCCGACCGATGCTCGACGTAGTCGGCGAGACCGGCGGAGAAGTACGGACGGGTACGGCCGTTGGTGTCCTTCTTCGTTGTTCTCACGAAGAGCGCGATGTTCCTACCGAGCGCTCGGTGGTTGAGATAGGACTGCCCTCGCTTGCTGTCGACCGAAGTGTTCCCCTGCGACTCCCAATGGAAGAGCGAGTCCGAGATGGCGTAGTCCAGGTACCGCGTCGTCGGTGAGTACTCCTTCTCTGCCTTGTCGAGCGTGACGAACAACAGCTCTGTGTTCGTCGGCTCGTGCAAGTACACGCCAGCCTGCAGTGGGAGCGGCGAAGTCACCGATGATGCGCCAAACGCAGCCAGGATCTCCTCACGGGTGTAGGTGGCGTGAACCTGGAGCGGGACGGGGCCCAGCACGCCCAGGGGTTCATGGAGATGGCTGATCTGGTCCTCGAGCATTGGGAGGATCTCGAGCAGTTCACGTCGAAGGCCGTCGTGCCTCCAGAGGTCGAGCGCAGCTGCGTCGAGTGACTGATAGTCGCCTTTTCGAATCGTGAGGACTGTGAGGATGAGACCCTCGAGGAGGCGCCGGGCGCGTTCGTCCAGGTCGTGCGATCTTGGCGCCGTCGGGTTTGAGAGAAGTTGCCGGTACGTCTCGAGGCGCTCCTCGTCGTCGACGTGTAGGAGGCGAGCGATGCCTTTCCCGACGGCCTTCTCGTCCTCCAGAGCCGGTACGTCGCAAATCCCTGCTGCTCGTCGCAGCTCGGTCCAGGTGTGGTTGCCGCGATAGATGTCGTCCAGATCGAGTCCGGTCTCCTGCAGGAATTCCCGAAGAGAGACGTCCCCAAGCGTCTGAGCCTCTCGAATCCGGTCCCGCCAGTTTGTCGGCAGCGCTGAGCGAATGTTCGCCAACACGATCTCTTGGGCGACTGGGTCAAGATCGACGCGGCAGCCTGCCGGCAGATAGGGGAACCCAGACTCCACGTCGGCTTCGAGTTCCCGCCGCGTGCGGCCGAGGAGGCTCCGATAGCGCAGGTCGAAACGAAAGTCCTTGGATTGGTGGCCGACGAAGTCGAGGACGGTGAGGACATCCTTTCCCTCGGAGCGGCGTAGCCCGCGGCCAAGCTGTTGGAGGAAGATCGTTGCGCTCTCGGTGGGCCGGAGCATCAGGATTACGTCGGCAGCCGGGATGTCGACGCCCTCGTTGAAGAGGTCGACCGTGAAGACAACCTGGATCTCGCCGTTCCTCAGTCTGCGGAGAGCATCTGCGCGGTCCTCGGAACTGGTTCGCGATGTCAGGGCGGCCGCGTTGAAACCGGCCCGGCGAAATCGGTCCGCCATGAATTCGGCGTGGCGAATGCTGACGCAGAAGCCCAGTGCACGCATGGCAAGTGGGTCGCCGACCTTGTTGCGGACCTCCTGGATCACCTTCGCCACCCAGAAATCGTCGGCCGTGTAGACGTTCGTCAACTCCTCGAGGTCGTAGCCGGTGCCCCCACGCCATGTGACGCGAGTCAGATCGGTGGCGTCGTGGATTCCGAAGTAGTGGAATGGCGACAACAGGCCCTGCTCGAGAGCATCCCAGAGCCTGAGCTCGACGGAGATCCGCCCACCAAACCATCTAAAGACGTCGAGGCCGTCAGTTCGCTCCGGCGTTGCCGTGAGGCCGAGGAGATGCTGTGGCCGGACGTGGTCGAGCAGGGCGACGTAGCTGTCGGCGGCCGAGTGATGGAATTCGTCCACAACAACAACATCGAAGTGGGCCGGGTCGATCTGCTGTGCGTCGTGAGCTGTGAGCGACTGGATCGAAGCGAACACGTGGTCCCATCGGTCCGGCCGTTCTCCGCCGACCCACAGCTCGCCGAATGCGCCGTCCTTGAGCACGTGGCGGAACGTCGTACGAGCCTGTTCGAGGATCTCGCTGCGGTGGGCGACGAAGAGGATCCGAGCACGGCTGAGCTCTCGACGTAGTCGCCGGTAGTCGAGGGCCGCGACAACGGTCTTGCCCGTACCCGTTGCGGCAACAACAAGGTTGTGAGGGTGACCTCGCCGACGGTCCACGGCTAGGCGCTCGAGGATCTGGCGCTGGAACGGGTATGGCTCGATGTCGAATGGGGTCAGCAGTTCATCGCGGTCGTCGGTCGTGATCTTTTCGACCGCGCGGCGGAACTGTTCAGGTCGGAAGGCCTCGAAGTGGGGATCAGCCCAGTAGGTGGCAAAGGTTCGTTCGAACGCTGAAATCAGGTCCGGGTTCGGGACCTGTGACGCTCGGACGTTCCATTCGAGTCCCGTGACCTGCGCTGAGAATGTGAGATTCGACGACCCGATGTAGACCGTCGAGAAGCCTGTCTCGCGATGGAAGAGCCATGCCTTCGCATGGAGCCGGGTCGATGTCGTGTCGTAGGAGATCTTGACCTCGGCGCCAAGGTCGGCGAGTTCCTCGACAGCTCGGAGTTCGGTGCTCCCGGTGTAGGTAGTCGTGATGACGCGCAGCGCCTTGCCGGCCTCAACGTGGCGCCGCAGTAGCGGAATGAGCTGGCGGATTCCGCTCCAGCGAATGAAGGCGAGGACAAGATCGATGCGGTCGGCCGATTCGATCTCGGCCGCAATCTCGTTGCCGACGGAGGGCTCGCCACGAGCGTTCGTCATGAGGACGGTGTCGCGGAGCGGCGTGAGCGGCCTGGCAACGCTGGCGAGTGACCCGTCAGGGGTGAGCGCCGCGACAGCGGTGAGCCGCTCGAGCGGATCAACGAGCTCCTGCTCAGCCTCCAGCGCGTCGGGGTGAAGAGAGCGGATCGCATCGAGAACATTGGCGGCAAGGGCGACGGCTGCTTCAGGCCGCTGCGCGGACCCGACCGTCGCGAGTGCGTTGTGAACCCAGGTCCGCACCACGTCGGCGACTCGGCTGGGCAGTTCTGCGCTCTCTGTGGGCTTGGTCTCGGAACCGCGCCGGTTGGTCTTCAGAGCCCCGAGCCGTGTACTCAGAAGCTCATCGACCAGCTGGTCGTAGAGGCCCTCTCGAAGATCGTTCATGTCCTGGCTCGCCGATTCATTGCAAGATGACTCCGGTGAGTGGCCGCCGCTTGCACGACCGTACCGCAGTCGAACAGGTGCGCCCTGACCATCTACTCGAATGCCGTGACGGAACTCGCCGGTCTGAGGACCACAGTGTCTCGTTCCTGCTCGAGGTCGCGGTGGTTCGGGCGATGAGGATCTGGGTACCTCCTCATGACTGACACTCAAATGAGGGGTTGCGAAGATGATGACCGTGATGACACGGGTTCGGGTGGTCGAAGGGAGAGAGGCCGCCTGGGACGCGGCGATGGCCGAACGACTTGCCGGCGCGGCGGACCGCGAGGGCTTCGCCGGAGCTCAGATTCTGTTCCCGGTCGACGAGAAGAACGCCAGGGTGATCGTTGGAACCTGGAACACACGCGCGGACTGGGAGGCGTGGCACGACGATCCGGAGTTCGCGTCCACCCGGGCCGATCTCGACGCGCTCCAGGAATCCGACGGTGAGACCTGGTGGTACGAGGTCGGCACACGCCAGGCACCTGGCGGAGTCACCGAGACAGCGTCCGCTGCTGCAAGTCGCGCACGCGACCTGGTCGACGACCTCGCCCGCCGCATCCGCCGCTGAACTGAACCGACGACGACCCCGCCGGCTGCCATCCGATAGCTGCCGAGCGTCAAGCCGCGATGGTGCGGAACTCCTCATAGCGGCGCTCGAGCCGATCAGCGTCTGGCCGGTCCGTTGCAGAGCGGGGCATGAGCAGCTTCTCGCCATGGAAGCCTTGGAGTCCGTACCGCAACATCGGGCCATCGATTGCGTCGAGGATGTCCTGGCGAAGCTCGATGACGAGGTCGGGCCGGATTCCGAGGATGTGACGGTCGAACGCCGCGTGGTGAATGGTGCATAGCGACAGTCCGTTCGGGACGACAGGGTCCCCGTCGAAACTCGAGTCGGGGATGATGTGGGCGGCCTCGAGGAGCTCGGCCTGATTGAGTCTGCATATCGCGCATGTCCGCCGGTAGGCCGCCAGCACCCGCTCCCTGAACGCGGCCTGGTGAACGCGGCGCTTCACCAGCTGAGTGGTGTAGCGCCTCTGGGCTGGGTCGATCTGCTCAATGGTGAGATCGGGCCTCAGAGCGATCGGGTCTTCGACTGCAATTGTGAAAGTCAACGCTCCGGGCGAATCGGCCACGACGAAAACGGGCCAGACCGGCAGGTAGATGCTCTTCTCGATTCCGTGGAAGTAGATCAACGGAACTTGGTCTTGGAAGCACCGGCGAACTGCGATGTTGTCGGGATGGCTGGGATTGTCCCCCCGGTACCGGTATGCGAGGAGGCCGTCATCGGTGACGTGATCGTCATATGGGGCCGGCTTGTTGGGCTTGGGTGGGGCAGTGATGAGGCTGATCGGGAGATCGAGTTGCTTCGGCTTCCAGATCCCCTTCTGGCCGATCAGAATGACCGGCTCGCCGTCGACGATGAAGCGACTCTGAAGGTCTCGCCAGTGGATCGTGTCGTCGGGTTCCGGGCACCGCTGGGCGAGGAACTCGAAGGCTGCTTGCCGGACGCGGAGTTCCCGGTCCATCTACCGCCAGCCTTCAGGTTCCGCCGATCGAAACCCCTTGATCCGAGTGCTCGAGGAGCTCGGCCATGTGCACCGGATGCCCTGCGAGAGAATCAGTTCCAGTTCGGCCGGCTTCGGCTTCCGCGCGAAGAGCAGCTCGAGGTTCGGGCTGTCCGGGTGGAACGAGGCGTACTCACGGAGTTGTTCGATGGCTGCAGCGACGACGGCTGGCTGTGGCCTCACCTTCGCCTCGATCAGCGTGTTCGTCTTGCGATCGAACAAGTCAGCCAGCTTCTTCCCCGGGATGCCATCGATCGTGTAGGCCGGTCGTGTGACCTCGTGGCGTGCCTTTCCCAGGGCGATCGCGTAGCGGTCCTGGACTCTCCGCTCGATCTTCTTGGCGCCCTTCTTCCTCCTCGGCCTCAGAGCCTCGACCGTCTCCGGGTCGTACTGACGGAACTCGATCTTGGGGGTGGCTGATGCGCCGCCGGTGTGCGCCGCCCAGAGCCGCTCGAGCCGGTCGGCGACGTCGGGCTTGAGCCGGGTTCCACTCGATTGGATCTTGAGCGGCTTGGCGATGTCGTGAATTGCGGCATCGACGGTGGCCTTCGAAAGCGGGTCGTCGAGTGGCACCGCAGAGTCGAGCCGCATGTCCACGTAGGCCTGCGGTTTCCCCGTGCCGTGCCAGTGCGCGTCGAACCAGACGGGACTTCCCTCGGAGTCGCTGTGAATGCGACCGGCCGCCAGGAAACCCCGCTCCTCGCTCTCGCCGACTCGAAGGAAGAAGACCCGGTCGCCGACCTGAATGTCAGAGTTCTCGGTCGCTCTTCCGAACGACCACCCCCACACGACGTCCGTGGCCTTCTTGCGCCGGGTGGCCCTGACTGTCCGGGTCCATTCCTTCCGGAACGTCTTCTTGTCTCGGTTCGACGCCGGCCAGATCTCAGGGTTCCAGATGACGACGAATGTGGGCCGGTCGGCCATCAGAGTCCTCCTAGCGCCGGGATTCGAAGACCCGTGTCGCTCCGCCTCGTTGGCCAACGTAGTGCACGCGCACGGCGGTCGACGGCGCTGACCGATGTCACAGATTCCGCGTACATGTCTGTGAGGGTTGTTCGAGAAGGAGAAGCGGTTTGATGGCAGGTACCGAAGGACGCGTGGTCGAGAACCCGGGCGATCTGATTGCTCGAGTCGGGCGCCTCGAGGAGATCGGGGACGTCATGTGGGTGGTGTTCGCTGCGTGGAGCCGGGCGCTTGTCGAGGAAGTCGCCGAGGTCGCCGATGAGGTCGGTATCTCGCTCGACGAGGACCGGGTGATGTTGCGCTATCACGCCATCCTCGGCGACTACGGGTACGACACCATCGACGACGACCTGACCGAGTTTCTCGATTCGGTCGAGCCGGCTGACGATGCTGATGGAGACGACCAGACCGCCAGCTGAGCGGATGGCGGTCACTCGGCCCGGTGCGCTCCTCACGTCTGGCTGAGAGCGAGCAGGCCATCCGCCAATTCGACGAGGTGGTCCGGGTACTCGAGTTCGTCGAGCCACCGCTGCGGCAGCAAGTGCGTGCCGTTGAACGCTCCGGCGAGGTTGCCCGCCATCGACGCCACGGTGTCCGCGTCGCGGCCGCCGCCCGCGGCTGTCACCACGACGGCCTCCGGGTCGTCGGGCGCAGACAGGAAGCACCACAGCGCAGCCGGGAAGCTTTCGAGGACGAACGCGCCGTTGTAGAGGTGGTCGAAGGCCCGGCCGGAGGGCCAGTCGACCATGTCGCCGATCTCCGCGATCCGCTCCGACAACCGCACCGTTCCGGACCGTTCGAGGTGGCGTTCCTCCACCGGTTCGTCCCACAGGCCCTCGCTTGCGACAGCGAGGTGGTCCAACAGGCCGATGGCGTCGGTCCCCGGCGCCCGGCCGACACACCACGCGACCGCCGAAGCCATCAACACCGTCGACGTAACGGCCAACGGGTCCGCATGGGTCGGGATCGCCGACAGGGCGCCCTGTTCCCGCAGCGCAGCCGGGTCGGTTCGCAACGCCAGCCCCACCGGGGCGGCCCGCATCGCGGCCCCGTTCCCAGCGGAGGCCTCGCCCGCTTCCCACCACGGTGTGCCAGCGGCGAGAGACGACACGGCCATGCTGGTCGCGTGCCCGATTCCACGGGCCACGGGGAGCCACTCGACGAACCTGGCGGCCAGGTCGGCGGGGTCGATCCGTCCGCCGTTGGCCAGGAGGCATTCGGCCACGACCATCGTCAGCTGCGTGTCGTCGGTGATCGTGCCGATCGGGCCTTGCTCCCAGCCTCGCCACGGTTTGAACTCACTGACCGGCCGCACGACCTCCTCGCGGGGCATCCCCTCGACAGGGCGACCCAGTGCGTCACCCATGGCTCCGGCGAGCAGACATCCGCGGTAGCGGTCGGCGAGGTCGACGCCGTCATCGGACTCCAGTCCGAGCTCGGCCACTGTGGCGCTCGGCGGTTCCGGTAGGAGGTGGCGGGCGGTCAGAGAGTCACGGGCGGTATGGGAGATCATCAGTGTCATGTACCGGTTGGTCGTGACATGGGAACGGCCTCGATCGGCGGTCTCGGGAGGTGCTTCATAGTGCGAGGTGCAGTCGTAGAGCGTCGTCGAGAGCCGCTAGCTCGTCGGCCGACAGGGCCCCGACCCTGGCGCCGATCCGCTCGACGGCGACCGATCGGACCTGCTCGGCTTGAGCCTTCGAGTCGTGCGGCAGGCCGCTCGCCTGTGTGCTGACCAGCACCTGGAACGGGTAGACCCGGTCGGTGTTGGTGGTTACCGGCACGACGGTGATGACGCCTCGGCCCAAGCGGCTGGCCGATGTATTCGCGCCGTCATTGCCGACGATGATCGCCGGCCGCTTCTTGTCGGACTCCGCGCCGCGGGCCGGATCGAGGTCCACCCAACGGATTTCGCCACGGCGCATCAGCCGAGACCGTCAGCCGTGGCAGCATCCCAGAGTTCCGCGTCGTCCCCATCGGCCCAGTCCGTCCAGGCGTCTTCGTACGCGGCGCCGAGTTCTGATGCCCGCAGCAGACGCACGGCCTTCCGGACTGCCGCCGAACGTGAATCGAGGCCCTGGGACTTCGTGTAGGCGTCGAGGTACTCGACATCCTCGTCGGGGAGGCTGACGCTCAGTTTCATACCTTGATACTACTAGTGGTAGCAAAGCACTACTACCACTGGTGGTTTCGAGTTAGCTGTTCACGAGTCCGGTGGATCGAACAGTGACGCCTGCTCCGTCACCGGCGGTACCGATGACGCCGGTGGCTCGGCGGGGGCGACCTCGGACGGTTCGGGCGGAGCGTCGGGCACATTCGGAGCTGGGGTGCCGCCACCCACCAGAGCCGTGAGCCCGTCCAGCGACGTGACCGCCACAGCGCCCAGTTCGACCAGCGCCGCGTTCCCCGGTCCTTCTCCCGGTCCCCGCCACACGGCCACCCGGCCGACGTCGGCATCGAGCGCCTCGACGGCGGCGGCGAACGCGCCACCTTCCGGGTCGGCCGCAACCACGAATGTCACGTCGGCCAGGGCGTGGATCAGCGTGCGGCGGCCGCGTTCGGTCGCCGGCCGGCGGAGCGTGTCGGGCCCGTACGGCGTGCACATCACGGCATGACCGGCGAGGACGGCCCGCCTGATCTCAGGCCGGCGCAGCGTGTTGGTCAGCGAGTCTGCCAGGACGGCGACCACGGTTCCCTCCACGGCGAGAGCCGCGTCCATCGCCGTGCGGGTGATCCCGACCCCGGCCCCCGAGACGACCACTACGCCGGCCGCGACGAGTCGCTCAGCCGCCTCGGCCGACACACCGGACGCATCGTCCGACGCCCCCGCAGCGGCATCGCCGACGATCGCGACACCCGACAACCCGCACAGCTCGACCGGCCCCGCCGTGTGCAGCACCGGGGGAGCGCCGTGGCCAAGTCGCTCGACGAGGCGGTGCGGGTAGCCGTCGTCGAACGGCGTGAGGGTTGCGATCCCCGACGACGTCAGGCGCTCCAACTCGAAGGCCACGGCCGTGCCCCGGCCCAACAACCCGACCACCGAGGCCGCGCGGACGGCGTCGATGTCGAGAGTCTCGGCGAGCTCACCAGCTGACGTCCCAAGCAGCGGGCCGGGCGAACGGACGCGGTCGCACAGGCTCCAGAACTCCGAGGCCTTCAGGGGCGTGACCGCGCCACCGCCGAGACGGCCACACAACAAGATGGTGGCGAGCGAGTCCTGGTTCCTCAACCCGTCGATCTTCCCGTGGTGGACGCGAACACGAACGGGTGGACCGGACCCGCACCCGCGGCGAGTAGCCCGTAGCCGATCGAGGTGAGGGTCCAGCGGGAATCGACCGTGTCGTCGACGAGCAGCACCGGCCCCGTCGGCACGTCCCCTTCGACGGCGAACGCGCCCCGCACGTTCTCGTACTGCATCGGCGTGTTGTGCATGGTCGCCTGCGGTGGGGCTTCCCGGGTCCTCACCACGACATGTTGGCACTGCAGGCCGAGTGCCGCTGCCAGACGCTCCGCGGCGTCCTCGACCAATCCGGGGTGGCGACGCGACGGAACAGCGGTGACCCAGGTGGGGGCCGGGTCGGGCTTCCACCGTTGGCCGATCAGGGCGGCCGCGGCCTCCACGAGTTCGTCGTCGTAGGCGCCGGCGTCACAGCCCTGCATCACGAGGCGGCCCCAGCCTCCGTCGCCCCAGACGGCGAGCATCCGTCCGACCTCGTTGCGGAGGTGGTCGGGGATCTTCTTGCGGGGCGGGCGCTGCTTGCGGGGTTCGATGACGAGGTCCGAGCCCCTCAGGAACTCGACGGCCTCCTGCACCGCGGCCGGTGACGGCGCCGACGCGAGCGAGTCGCCGGTGCAGTTGTCGCACAACCCGCACGGCTCGGGCGCCGGGTCGTCGAGGAACCCCCGCAGCATCTCCATGCGGCACTTCTCGGCGGAGATGTAGTCCGACATCTGGGTCTGCTCGGCTCGGCGCAGCGCGGTGACCGACTCGACGCGGTCGTGGTCGAATGTCCACGGGGTGAGAGTCCGCAGCCACCGCGACCCGTCGCGCTCCACCGCGCCCTCCACCTCGAGCACCTTCATCAAGAGCTCCAACTGGCCCCAGCCGATGTTGACGGCGCCGAGGATCTCGTCGGGCGCCAGCGCCACGGCGGCCTCCTCGAGCACGGCGATGGCACGCTGCGCGTCGGCGGCGTCGGGGAACGCGGAGTCGACGAAGAAGTCCTGGATCGCCCGGTCCTCGCGGCCGCGCACGAGCACGCCCCATGACTCGTCGAGCGCGCGCCCGGCCCGGCCGACCTGCTGGTAGTAGGCGATGGGGGAGCCCGGGGACTGGAAGTGCACGACGAAGTGCAGATCGGGCTTGTCGAAACCCATCCCGAGCGCGGAGGTGGCCACCACCACCTTCACGTCGTTGTCGAGCAGCGCCTGTTCGGTGGCGACACGGTCGGTGGGGTCGCTGCGGCCGCTGTAGGCCGCGGCGCTGATCCCCTTGAACTGCAGCCACGCGGCGACGCGCTCCACGTCGGCGATGGTCATGCAGTAGACGATCCCCGTGCCCGGCAGGGTGGGGACCGTCTCGGCGAGCCATGCCAGACGCTCGGCGGGGTGGGCGATGTCGAGCGCGTGCAGACGTAGACCCTCACGCCCCAGCGGGCCGCGGATGGGGGCCAGGTCCGAGCCGAGTTGGCTGGTCACGTCCTCGACCACACGGTCGTTGGCCGTCGCCGTGCAACACAGCACGGGCACGCCGGTGGGCAACAGGTCCAGGACCCGCACGAGGCGGCGGTAGTCGGGCCGGAAATCGTGACCCCAGTCCGAGATGCAGTGGGCCTCGTCGACCACGAGCAGACCGCTGCGGGCGCCGATGGACGGCAGCACCTCGGCCCGGAACTTCGGATTGGCGAGCCGCTCCGGCGAGATCAGCAGGACGTCGATCTCGCCCGCGTCGAGGCGCTCCTCGATGGCGGACCACGCGCCGCGGTTGGTGGAGTTGATGGTCACGGCCCGCACGTCCATGCGCTCGGCCGCCTCGATCTGGTTGCGCATCAGAGCGAGAAGGGGCGACACGAGCAGTGTGGGGCCGGCGCCGCGGTCGCGCAGCATCCGGGTGGCGATGAAGTAGACGGCACTCTTGCCCCAGCCGGTGCGCTGCACGAGCAGGACGCGGCGGCGGTCCCCGACGAGGGCCTCGATCGCCCCCAGTTGGTCGTCGTGGAACACGGCTTGCGGGTTCCCGGTGAGGCGGCGCAGCAGTGCCAGCGCCTCGTCGCCGAGGGCCGTGTCGGCTGTCGTCGCCTCGGTCACCGCGTCTCCCGGGTTGCCATCGGTCCCCGCCACTCTCGCAGACGGCGGTGACATCGCCGTGCCGGTCAGCGCGTCTCGAGGCCCGCCTTCGTCGCGTACTCGGTCCAGGGGACCCGGGGGATGCTGTAGACGCCGTCGGGGACCGTGCGCACGAAGGCCCGCAGGCCGAGTCGGCCGATGGGGGCGAGGCGCTCCGGGTCGATCCGGCCCCTCTCGTTGAGGATCTCCGGTGACCAGCACGCCCAGACCACCTCGGCGATCACGAGGTGCACCTCACCGAACGGGAGGCCGGGCGTGCCGAGCTCGACCACCTGGCTGACCCGGCACTCGAGTCGGGCGACGGCCTCGGCGATGGCGGGCGACGACACCTTCGTGGCCGGTATCGGGGTGAACCCCGCGAGCTCGTACTCGTCCACCTCGGGTGGGCATTCGAGGGCCACCGTCTCGATGTGGTCTGCGAAGACCTCCGAGCACACGTTGATGACGAAGTCGCCCGACGCCATGGCGTTCTCGTACGTGTGCTTCTGGCCGCCGTCCTCGCGCAGACCCATGGAGATGCCGACGAGCATCGGATCGCCGGTGATCGGCAGGAAGTAGCTCATCGGAGCGATGTTGTGGACCCCGTCGGGGCTGGTGGTCGAGACCATCGCGATCGGTCGGGGGACGATGAGTTGCGACAGCGTGAGCTGACACGACATCGGGTCGCTGTCCGCCGGGTCGAACGTGATCCAGTCCTCAGAGGTCATCGGGGGTCTCCCTTTCCGGGCGGTCGTGAGGCCTCGGCACCTCGCGCCGTGAGGCACCAGTATTGCGTCGGCGGCGGTCCGTCGCAGAATCCCGGGTGTCGGGAGTTCTTCAGACCGAAGTGGGCGAGTCCCGGTCAGCTTCAGGTAGCGGCGCAGTGTCAGGACGTAGTCCCCTGGTCCGGAGGGCCGTTCGCGGGTTCAGTGGACCGGAGAAGAAGAAGTCCGGCATCTCGCCCTGCCCGAGGAGACTTTCATGAAGGCCGCCATCGTCCGCGCGCTCGGCTCACCGCTAGACGTCACCGACACGGAACGGCCCAAGCCGGCACCGCACCAGGTCCTGGTCCGTCTCGAGACGTCGGGGCTGTGCCACACCGACATTCACGCCGCGCGAGGTGAGTGGCCGGTCAAGCCGACGCCGCCGTTCATCCCGGGCCACGAAGGGGTCGGCATCGTCTCGGAGGTGGGCGTCGACGTCGACGTCGTGGAGGTCGGCGCCCGGGTCGCCGTGCCGTGGCTCGGCTCTGCGTGTGGCCACTGCGACCACTGCGTGTCGGGGTGGGAGACGTTGTGCGAGTCGCAGGTGAACACCGGCTACGGCGTCGACGGCTGCTTCGCGGAGTTCGTCGTCGCCGACGCACGATTCGTGGTCGTGGTCCCCGAGGGGATCGACCCGCTCGATGCGGCCCCGCTCACCTGCGCCGGTGTCACCACCTACAAGGCCGTCAAGATGGCGGGCGCCCGGCCCGCCACACGCGTCGCCGTGTTCGGGATCGGCGGACTGGGCCATCTGGCCGTGCAGTACGCCGCGCTCGCCGGTGCCGAGGTGATCGCCGTCGACGTGACCGAACCGAAACTCGCCATGGCGAAACGGCTCGGAGCGACCCA
Organism: Acidimicrobiales bacterium; assembly: GCA_040219085.1. Taxonomy (NCBI): domain Bacteria; kingdom Bacillati; phylum Actinomycetota; class Acidimicrobiia; order Acidimicrobiales; species Acidimicrobiales bacterium. The sequence goes on along the minus strand of JAVJTC010000021.1, from coordinate 81,716 downwards.
CGCCGTGAACGCGTCGAAGGTGGACCCCGCGGAGGAGATCCAGCGCCTCGGTGGCGCACACGCAGTGGTCTCGACGGCCGTGACACCCGCCGCGATCGAATCGGCGTTCCGGTCGCTGCGACGCAACGGTCGCCTCGTCCTCGTCGGCCTGCCGGCCGACAACGAGATCTCTGTGCCCGTCTTCGAGACCGTGCTCGGCGGGATCTCGATCATCGGCTCGATCGTCGGGACCCGCCAGGACCTGCGCGAGGTGTTCGAGCTCCACGCCGCCGGGCTCACCGAGATCGTCCGTGAGTCGCGACGCCTCGACGACGTCAACTCCTGCATCGACGAGGTCCTGTCGGGGGAGGTCACCGCGCGGCTCGTGTTCGACCTCCGCGACGGCTCCGACGCCTGACTGTCTTTCGAGCGGCACCGGTGAGTCGCGGGCTCAGGTGAGCGCGGGCATTCGGGAGCGGTACACCGTGTGAGAGGCGAGGGCCACGATGACGACCGCCATGGCGAGCGCCTCAGCGGTAGTTGCCGGTGTGGCCCATCGAGTAGCGCCCGGGCTGGGGGTACACGGCCAGACCGTGCGGCTCGCCGGGGACGGGGATCCGTGCCCGGAGTTCGCCGGTGGCGGTGTCGAAGGCGTAGACCTCGTCGTGGTTGCGTCCGGCCAGCCAGAAGGTGGAGCCGTCCGCGGAGACGCCACCCATGTCGGGGGAGCCCCCACCGGGGATGACCCATTCGTCGACGACGGTGTTGGTCGACGGATCGACGACGGACACGGTCCCGGCATTGCGGTTGGCCACGTAGAGGCGCGTCCCGTCGCGACTCGGGTAGACGCTGTGCGTGCCGGCGCCGGTGGGGATGGTGCCGGACACGGTGAACGTCGCGGCGTCGATGAGGATGAGGGAGCCGGCGGCCAGGTCCGCCACGTAGAAGGTCGACCCGTCCGGGCCGAGGCGCACGTCCTGGGGGCGGGCGCCGGCGTCGAGGTCGAGGACGTCGATGATCTCGCCGGTGAGGGTGTCGACACGGGCCATCTGGCCGGAGAACTCGCAGGTGACGATGAAGAACGTCCCGTCGACGGACCAGTCCGCGTGGTTGGGCCCGTCGCAGGGCGTGGGCACCGACGACAGGAGCTCCCAGGTGGCCGGGTCGTAGTAGTCGATGCGGTTGAGCCGTTCGGCCATGACGACGGCCTTGGCACCGTCGGGGGTGAAGTAGAGGTTGTAGGGCGCGTCGACGCGGATCTCGTCGCCGGTGGGCCGTCCGGTCGTCGGGTCGAAGGGGACGAGGCGGTTGGTGCCACTCGCCGAGGCGTAGAGCGTCGTGAGGTCCCAGGAGGGGACGACGTGTTGGATCAGCTCGCCGCCGATCTGGAAGACCTCGACGATCTCGAAGGTCTCCTGGTCGATGACGGTGACGGTGCCGGCCACGTTCGTCGGCACGTAGACGTAGGCCGGCACGTCCGCGATGGCGGTGGAGATCATCCCCGCCGCGGTCTCGGAATAGATGTTGGCGAGGTCGGCGACGGGCGGCATCCCGGGGATCTGGGGGATCAGCGTCGTCGGCGTGGTCGGGGGTGCCGTGGTGGGCGCTGTCGTGGGCTCGACGGTGGGTTCGGGGGTGGGCGTGTCCGTCTGCTCAGGTGTCGGCGTGCTCTGCCCGGTGGCGCCGTCGTCGACGGGCGTCAGCGTGGGTGATCCGCTGTTGGAGCACGCCGCCGCGACGAGACCGGCCACCAGGGCGAGGGCGAGGACGGTTCGACGGCGATGCATCGCCCGAAAGTTAGCGGGCCTGCGATGACGGCCGCTGGGGCCGTTCTTCCGCCGCCCCGATTCCACGCGACGATGGGTCTCTGAAGGGGGAGGTCCCATGTCTGTTCGCGCTGCGTCGATCTGTTCGACGACCGTCGGTGAGGTGTCGTTGACCTGGCTGCCCGACGGCGTTCATCACGTCCGTCCGCTGGCCCAGTACGGCGGCTCGACCGAGGAGCATTTCGCCATCCACCCGGAGGTGGTGGACGAGAACGGCTTCCTGGTGATGAGCCTCGGGTCGCTGCTCGTGGAGTCCGGCGACGAGAAGATGCTCGTCGACCTCGCCTTCGGTCCCGCCCATGTGGACCTGGGCGCGGTGGTCGGCGGCGGTTTCGAGGGCGACCTGGTGGGCGGGAGCCTTCTCGTCAGCCTCGCGTCGGTCGGCCTGACGCCACACGACATCGACGGCGTCCTCTACTCGCATCTGCACCCCGACCATGTCGGCTGGGTGTGCGACGACGCCCGCGGTGAGGCCGTCTTCCCGAACGCGACGCACTACGTCGCGCAGTCCGAGTGGGACTACTGGTTCGAGGGGCCGGGTGGGGAGGTGCCGCTGGCGCCGAGCGAGGTGAAGCGGTCGGTGATGGGGGAGCGGCTGGAGCTCGTCGACGACGGCCACATGCCCGTGGCCGGCGTGCAGTTCATGTCCACGCCGGGTCACACACCGGGGCACTGCAGCTTCGTCGTGTCGTCGGGGGATCAGCGTGCGGTGATCCTCGGCGACGCCATCCACTGCCCGGTGGAGATCTCGGCGCTCGAGTTGGACTTCGTGTTCGACGTTGACGTGGACCTGGCGCGCCGGACCAAGGAACGCATCATCCGTGAGCTCGAAGCGCCCGACACGATCGCCGCGGGTGGCCACTTCCCCGACCTGATCTTCGGCCGCCTCGTCCAGGCCGACGGGACGAAGCGGCTGACGTTCGACCCCGCGCAGGTGGCAACACCCTGATGATCCGGGATGAAGCGTTGGAGTGGATCGTGGCCCGCGAGCAGATCCGGGACGTGTTGTTGCGGTACTGCCGGGGTGTCGACCGTTGCGATCTCGAGCTGTTGCGTAGCGTCTACCACCCCGATGCCGTCGACGACCACGGCTCATTCAAGGGCAACGGCTGGGAGTTCGCGGAGATGATCGTCGCGTCGAAGCTCTCCGGAGCGCTGTTCTCCATCCACCACGTCGGGAACATGTTGATCGAGGTGGACGCCGAGTCCGGCACGGCTTCGGCCGAGACGTACTTCGTGGCGGCGAGCCGGCTGAAGGCCGCACCCGACGACCTCCAGTTGTTCGTCGGTCGTTACGTGGACGTGCTCGCCCGCCGTGACGGCGAGTGGCGGATAGCGCAGCGCACAGTGGTGCACGACTTCAGCGGCGACGTGCCGGTTGCCGATGCGACGATCGCCCTCGATCTCGACGTCTTCGCCCACGGCGCCCGGTTCCCCGACGACCCCGTCTACCGGTAGGCGGGGTCGTCGGGCTGCGCGGGGTGCCCGCGTCAGCGGTGGAATTCGACGACGAAGACCGCGTCGGCGTCGGGCTCGACGTGGTGGGCGGTGTCGGGTTCGATGACCTGCGCGTCGCCGGGGTGCAGCTCGCGGGACTCGCCTGTCTCCTCGAGCACGAAGGTGACGGTCCCGGCGATCACCCGCAGCAGCCCCCAGTTCCCGGCGGCTACGCGGTGCGCTTTCAGCAGGCCGACGGGGACCGTGTCGGCGGTGAACCCCGCGGTGGCGCGCACGAAGCTCACATGGTCGGGCAGTTCGAGATCGGCGAGCATGCAGACCTTCATAGTCCGCCCGGGAGCCGTTGCGCGGTCTCGACCAGGCGGCACAGGGCGTTGACGAGGCTGAGCTGGTCCCGGTTGCGGCAGCGGGCGTCGAGGAGGCGTTCGCTGCCGACGACGATGCTGAGGCACTTCGCCCGGCTGATCGCCACGTTGAGGCGGTTGCGGCTGAACTGGAACTCGACGCCGCGGGGGATGTCCTCGGCGGAGCTCGCCGCCATCGAGAAGATGGCGACGGCGGCCTGTTGCCCCTGGAACTTGTCGACCGTGCCGACCCGGGCCCGCTCGCCGAGGACGCTGCGGAGCCGGCGCACCTGCGCGTTGTACGGCGCGATCACCAGGATCTCGGCGGCGGTCAGCGCCACCTTGGCGCCGTCGTCGTTCACCCAGCCGTCCGCGAGGAGCGCGTCCACGATCTCCGACACCCGTTCGGCCTCGGCGGGGGACTCGTTGCGGCAGCCCTCGTGGGCGACGGGCACCCAGCGGATGCCGGTCCCGTGGTCGAGGAGGCGCCGGGCCGCGCAGAGGTCCCGGCTCCGGAGCCGTCCGTCGTAGGAGAGCTCGGAGACGGGGCCGCACACGTCGGCGTGCATGCGCCACGTCCGGTCCAGGAACACGCCGAGTTCGGGCGGGAGGGTGTCGTGGTGGCCGATGAGGTGGCCGAGAGCGGAGGTGGCGGTGCCGGGCGGGTGCGAGCCCTGCATCGGCTGGTCCAGCTGTTGGGGGTCACCGAGCAGGACGAGGCTGTCGGCGCCGGTCGACACCGCCACGGCGTTGGCGAGCGACAGCTGCCCGGCTTCGTCGATGACGATCACGTCGAAGACGTCACGCATGTCGGCGTGGCTGAAGAACCACGCCGACCCGCCGACGACGAGCCCGCCTTCGTGGCTGACGATGTCGTCGCGGGTGCCGGGGTGGTTCCCCGCGCACTCGAAGTCCACCTCTTCGGGGTCGTGGTCGCCGCCGATCTTGATCGCCCGGATGTCGCCGTCGGCGTGTTCGCACGTCTCGGTCAGCAGGTTCTCGATGACGGCGTGGGAGTTGGCGGTCACGCCGACCTTGCGGCCGAGTTGCACGAGGTGACAGATCAGTTCGGCGCCTGCGTAGGTCTTGCCCGAGCCCGGTGGACCCTGGACGGCGAGGTGGGAGTGGTCGAGGCGGGCGGCCAGGCCGGGGAGCGCGCCCGAGGGGTCATCGTCCAGCACGAGCGGGGCGCCGGGCGTGTGGTCGCCGAGTCGGGGAGGGACGCGGCGCAACAGGTCCAGCGCCGCCCGGTACGGCCCTGGTGTGGCGATCCCGTTGTCGGCCACCCACTCGCCGATCTCGAGGAGCGCCTCCTCGAGGGAAGCGGTGGGGGGTCCCCAGCCGGGGATCAGCCCACGGGGGGTGGGTGCCGGCCGGTTCTTGCCCACCTTGAAGTCGACGGTGCCCTCGGTGTCGTCGAGCGCCCGGATCGCCCCGACGCCGTCGAGAGTGTCGGGGTCCAGCACCTTGTCGCCGGCCCCGAGCTTGTGGGACTGGTCCGGGTCGAAGCGGTAGCGGTGGATGATGGACTGCTTCTCGGTGTCGACCGGGCCTTCGTAGGTGATCTGACCGATGGATTCGCTGTCGTCGACGAGTTCTGCGTCGGTCATGTTCTGGCGGGCGAAGATCTGCCATGAGGCGGGGCGGGCCTCGCGGCGATGGAACCCCAACAGGCCGGCGAGAAGGACGGTCGGGTCGATGGGGCCGCCGCCGCCGGGTTCTGTGGCGGCCGTGCCGTCGAGGAGGCGTTCGACGAGTGCCGCTCGGCGTTCGTCGCGCAGCTGATTGTCGGTCGGCTCGGTGTCTTCGGCGCCGTCGTCGTCCGGGTCGGGTTCGGCGGGTGCGGCCGGCGGGCGGATCGAGACCAGCCAGTCCCGCAGTTCGAGGGTGGAGACGCAGTCGTCGCGGTTGTAGGCCTCGATGTCGTCGAGCAGGGCCTGGTTTCCGGTGTCGAGCCAGTCCTCGTAGGCGACGACGCTCTCCATTCCGGAGGTCACGTCGGTGTTGCGTCCGGCGCGGTAGAAGGCCTCGAGCTTCTTGATGGAGTACGACGGCACCGACACGGCCAGCCCCTGGCGGGCCACCGTGTACAGGTCGCAGAACACCTCGGTGCGTAGCAGTTCGTCCAGCTCGGTCTGGCGGAGGCCGTGGACCGCCGTGAGGCGCTTGAGCACGGTGATCTCGTAGGAGGCGTAGTGGTAGACGTGCATGCCGGGGTGCTCGGCGAGGCGGGCGGTGACCATGTCGATGAAGGCGACCGCCGCGTCCCGCTCGGTCTGTGCCGTGTGCCCCCACGCGGACACGTAGCCGGGTTCGCCGCGGTCGTCGCACCATCCCCACAGGTACTCACGGCCTTCGTCGCCGATGAACGGGTCTCCTTCGAGGTCGAAGAAGAGGTCTCCCGGGTTGGGTTCGGGGAGCAGGTCGAAGCCGGTGCGGACGCCGTCGTCGGAGGGCGGTTTCAGCTCGAAGAGCGGTTCGCCCGCAGCCCGGGCGTCCACCTGGAGGCGGGCGAGGTTGTGGAGCCGCTCGGTGGTGCCGTCGGCGAGGCGGGGGACCGTGACGGGGGGAGTGGCGGTGCCGAGCGCGGCGACGGTCGCGTAGCCGCCCTCCTCGAGCTTGGCCACCTGGTCACGGCGGACGCCGGGGAGGAGAGAGAGGTGGTCGTCGGCGGTGCGGCGGTCTGCGCAGCGCTGGGCGTACTCGCAGATGTCGCAGTGGCTGACGGGCACCGGGTACTCGGCGCGCAGGTCGGTGCCGACGGCGTCGAGGAACCGGCGCCGCAGCCGGCGGTGGTAGGCGTCGGCGATGCGGACCTGCACGGATTCGGTGGTGTCGTCGCCGAGGACGACGTGCATCGTCTCGGGGGCGGCGCCCTGGAGGCGTTCGAGGTGTGCGCTGTAGTCGGCCAGTTGGATGAGCGCGCTGATCTTGGTGGAGCGGGCGAGCTTGGTGTCCCGGGCCTCGTAGGAGTGGCCGCCGAGGGCCGACGGGCGGTCCACCCGGGTGAGGAAGTCGGCGTAGCCGAGCCAGGTGCCGTCGAAGAGGACGGCCTGGAAGATGACGTCGGGGCCGGCCCGCATGATCTCGACGGTGGCGTCGGCGGCGGCGCGGAATCCGGCGAGGGAGCGTTCGATGGGCTCGGGCGCTTCGACCACGTGGAGGCCCCGCGCCCGTAGTGATTCGAGGTGGCGCTGTTCGTGGGCGAGGCCGTGGCGGGCGACGAGGTCGACGTCGTCGGCTCGCTCCGTTCCGAGGGCGCCGTCGGTTCCGTAGGCGCCGTCGGCTCCGTCGGTCACCGGGTCACCGCCGGCCCGGGCCTGCGCCGCGGCGAGCTTGAGGCCGACCTTGTGGCGGCATTCGAGGAACGACGTCAGGTCGCTCGCGCTGTAGATCGTGGTCCCGTCGATGACCTGCATGGCTCACCCGCCTCCGGTCAATGGTGTAGCCGACGGGCGTGACAGGCTGCGCCGGGGCGGAGAGTCGGCGGGCCTGGGAGCGCGAGTCTGTCCGCATTCGAGCGGTGTAATAGCGAATTCGTTGCCGACCGACCCGCTCCATCTGTGCTGTTGGTGAAGGACGTCCACGCGACGATGCAGTGAGCCGTTGCAGCGGCCTAGCCCTGCCCCCATCGTCGAGATCTTCGAGAGCGGTGGGTTGCTGGCGTAGCCGGCACAACATCCACCAGGCGAGAAGAATCAGAACATACGATTCGTGCGACGCGTGTCGAACTACCGGCAGACATCGGACCTATAGCGGGACCAGAGGTAACTGAGATGGCGGACTTCTCCAGATGGCGGACCGGTAAGGGTCGATTCGGTTGTTTGGCAGTCGCGGGGATGATGGCCGCGACTGGGCTCGCGCTCGTCGGTTCGTCGTCCCCGGCCGCCGGCGAACCCGCCGCTTCGTGTCTCGCGTGGAGTGGCAACGACTCGACCACGCTGCGTATCTACGTCGCAGGTGTCGACGGCTCGGACCGGTTGGAGGTGTCGACGGTCGGAGCGGATCCGGATCCGGAGTTCAGCCAGCACGTTGCATGGTCGCCCGACGGGACGAGGATCGCGTGGAGTGGCAACGACGGGTCGACACCGCAGATCTACGTCGCTGACATCGATGGGGCGAATCGGGTCGAGATCTCGACGGTCGGCGCGGATCCGGATCCCGAGACGAACATCTTGCCGGCCTGGTCACCTGACGGCTCGAAGATCGCGTGGAGCGCTTTCGACGGGCCCGACCGGCACATCTTCGTCGCCGATCCCGACGGCACCGGTCGCACCATCGTCTCGTCGGTCGGCGCGGATCCGGATCCCACCGACAACCAGACCCCCGTCTGGTCGCCCGACGGGTCACGCATCTCGTGGTCCGGCACCGGTGTCGCCGGTCAGCGGATCTTCGCGGCGAACGCGGACGGGACCGATCGCATCGAGCTCTCGAGCGTCGACGACGGCTTCGACCCCGGTGTGTCGATCTACTCGGCGTGGTCACCGGACGGGTCCCGGATCCTCTTCGACGGCAACGATTCGAGTTCGGTGCGCCAGATCTGGGTGGCGGATGCCGACGGCACGAACCGGGATGTCGTATCGACGGTCGGCGCAGGGGCGGACCCGACGAACAACCGGTTCCCCACCTGGTATCCGGACGGGACCAAGGTCGCCTGGTCCGGGGAGATCGGTCCTGACAAGCACGTCTTCGTCGCAGACGCGGACGGCTCGAGCCGCTCGATCATCTCCAACGTGGGCGCGGGAGCCGACCCGACCGACAACCAGCAGCCGAAGTTCACCCCGGACGGGACTCTCGTCGCCTGGGACGGCGACGATGGATCCACCCGGCAGGTCTACGTCGCGAAACCTGACGGCACCGACCGCTACGTCGCCTCGACGCCGAGTGGGGAGGCGTTTCCATCCTTCAACTTCGGCCCGGAGTGGTCGCCCGGGTGTTTCGAAGCGCTGCTGCCGGTCCCGAACCTGGACTGCCATTCCGAGTCTGCGGTGGAGCCCGAGGCTTTCGGCATCTCGACCGGATTCGGTTGCACGGTTACGACGGTGTCGGACGTGTCGACGACGAATTCGACGGTCCTGGTGGAGGCCGGTGGAAGGCAGCTGCTACTGGCGCGGATCAGTGTGCCGATATGGCAACGCGCCCTCGAGTCCGGCGATACCTGTCGTCTTCCTGACGGCACCCGCACGCAGGACACGACGGTTCTGAGTCTGCTGTTCCGCAGCTACGTGATCTGCCGCGCCTGAGTCGTGCGCTCTCGCGGGGAGTGACAGTCGGATCGGCATTGGCCCGGGTGGCCCTTGCCCAGCCGCGGAGTAGTGCTAGTGCACTACGCTCGGGTCATGGCTACGCCGACTTCGTACCGTCTGGACTCCGATCTCAAGGCGCGGCTCGCCCGTCGGGCTGAGGCGGAGGGCGTCTCGGAGACGGCGCTGGTGACCAGACTGTTGGAGCAGGGCCTCGCAGGGATCGACCATCCGGGCATCGTCTACCGCCCGGGCCCGAGCGGTTGGCGTGCGGGTGTTGCAGGGGGTCCCGATGTGGACGAGATCGTGCGGGCCGTCCGGTCGAGTGGCGCCTCGGGTGATGCGGCGGTGACTGCCGCCGCCGACAGTCTGGGTCTCGACCCGCGGCTGGTCCGCATGGCCATCGACTACGCGGCCGAGCATCTCGACGAGATCGAGCGACGCCTGGAGGAGAACGAGCGTGCGCTCGAGCGGGTCCGCCGGTTGTCCGCCGCCCGCTCGGCCGTGCTGGCGGAGTGAGGTTCCTGCTCGACGAGATGTACAGCGAGCAGGTCGCTGAGTTGCTCGTCGCCCGGGGCCACGATGCTCTACACGTCCGGGCGATCGGCCTCGGCGGAGCTTCCGACGGCGATGTTCTCGCCCGTGCGGTGGAAGACCGGCGAACTCTCGTCACTGAGAACGCGTCCGACTTCCTGCCGCTGCTGGATCAGCGCCAGAGCGCCGGGTTGCCGATGACGCCGGTGCTCGTGGCGCTCACGGCGAGCCGTGGCGTCAGCGGTGCACTCCACGCACGACTCGCCACGGAGATCGATCGCTGGGCCGCCGACAACGAGGATCCGTACGCCCATGCCCACTGGCTCGGCTGAGGGCTCCGAAGGGGGGGCGGAGCGGTGTCATAGCGAATTCTTCGGCTGAAAAGCGCAAAGTCCGGCCCCCCACGCATCCGCAGGCTGACCGGACTTACTTACGGCCGCTACTGCTGCCGTCCCCTGAGACTGTAGTTGAGTCGGCTGATGTGTCAACGGGGCGACGGTGTGCCTCATGTCCGTGCGGCCGTGACGCAGAGTCATACTCATCGGTATGACTCACCGTGTGGGGCCGAAGGGGCAGGTCGTGATCCCAAAGGAGTTGCGCGACGAGTTCGGCATCGAGCCCGGTGACGAGGTCAGCTTCTGGCGTCACGGGGACCACGTCGCCGTCGCCGAGGACCTAGAGCTATGGACCGGCGACCCTGAGCTGCTGGTCGAAGGGTCGCCCTGGCGGTGGCGCGACCTGCGCTGAGCGGCTCTGGGCAGGCGTCGTCGCCGCTGCGGGACTTCCCTGCCGGCCGTGTCACGGTGACGCCGTACCGGAGCGTGACAAGCGCAACGGGAAGGTGTGGAGATGAAGCGGGTGGCGGGATTGATCATGGTGGCCGTGTTGGCGGCGGCATGTGGCGGTGGTTCGGGGACCGAGGAGGCGATGACCTGCACGGTCGACCTGACCGACGATCTGCCGAATCGTGATGTCGACTTCGAAATGGGCGACGGGCGGATCGCCGAGCTGACCGAGCTCGAGGTCGACGAGTACGAGTTCCGCTACGACCTTCTCGATGACGAAGGATTCGTCGTGTCGCGTGAGACCCGGAGCCGGCCCACCGCGGGCAGCGAGTCGTTCGACGAGGTGACCACTGAGGTGGATGCAACGGACTGCGTCGTCGTCGAGATCTCCGAGAGCGGTGGGGACGTGGTCTTCGTCCGGGACGAGCCGTCGGCAACCGGTGACCTCACGGGCGCGCAGAACGAGGCGTGTCAGGCCGAAACCGGTGCCGTTCTCGACGCGGCGGAGGACATCGGCATCGGCGGCGACGAGCGGGAGGACCTCATCGACAGCGCACTCACACAGGCGACCGATGATGCGGGCGACGTCGACTTCGACGCTCTCGAGGAAGTGGTGGCTGACCTGCTGTCGCCGACCGACTGGTATCCGAGCGCGTGCGCCGCCTCGTTCGACGCCGACGGCGAACAGCGCCGCCCCTCCGGCGGAGTGGAGGTGTCATTCACGCTCCTTGGCACAGAAGGCGACGAGTACAGCTACGACATCCTCGGCGGATGCGAGGGCGACGGCGGTTACGGCGACATCCGCGAGGGGATGATCATGAACATGACCGACCAGTTCGGCGACGTCATCTCCATCGCCAGCCTCGACGCCTCCTTCGAGTCCTTTCTCGGTTGCGAGCTGTCGGGCCGGTTCTCGATCACGTACGCGGAGCTCGACCTCGACTCGACGTACCTGATCGGCGATCGTCAGGGTCGGCGGGGCGAACTCGCCTTCACCGGCCAGGAGCTGATCGACAACGACGGCGTCCAGCTCTCCCTGGGGTGAGGGCGTGACGTGCTCTAGCTACCACTCCGGCCACAACGTCCACTGGATCCAGTGGAAGCGCGTGATGGAATCGGAACAGGCAGGGATCGCAGGGATGGCCTCCATGGCCGGCGACGTCATCGAGTTCCTCGCCGACGACGGTGGCCCTCCCGTCCGGCTCCACAACCACGACCCGGCCCGCGTGGCGCGCATCATCGCGAGCGGAGGCCGGTGCGAGTACGCCTCGAGGTGGAGTCTCCTGCGGTTCGTGCCGAGGCCTGACGCTGACGGCACTACGGGATCGCCCGCGGGAAGGCCGCACGTGTCGGTGACAACGCGGAAGCTGCGGCCGTGTCTGATTCATGAGGAAGCCGAATCCCAGAGGTCCCTTCGAGGTACGGAAGGCACGGTGTGAGCGAGGCTGGCGCGCCAGAGTGCCGGGGTGCCGACGACGCCGGTGCTCGTGGCGCTGACGGCGACTCGTAGCGTCGGCGGCGTACTCCACGCTCGACTCGCTACAGAGATCGGGCCGACAACCGGCGGTCGCTGCGGCTTGGGTCATGCAGGCGGCTCGACCCTCTCCACCGTGGGAGCCCGGTCGATCGCACGGTCGAACGAGGCTACCCGCCCGACCCCGGTGGACTCAGCGCAGGCGACGAGGTAGGCGTCGGCGAAGTCGAGCCGCTCGGACTCGTAGGTCTCGATCGCCCGCAACAGCAGCGGAACGTCCACGCAGGTGACGGATCCGTAGGTGACGAGCGAGCGGGCCGCCCGGGCCACGTCGGCGACGGGCACCTCGTAGAAGGACTCGAGGACGTACACGGTCTCGGCGAGGATCAGGTCGGTGAGCAGGAGGCGTTCGCCCGAGGCGAGGTATCTCGTCGCCCGCTCGGCGAGCTCGGGTGGTTCGCCGGTGAGATGTCGGACGATGACGTTGGTGTCGACGAAGGCCGTCATCGTCGCCGGGCGGCTCTCGACTCACGTGCGGCGCGGATCACGTCGTCCCAGGCGATGTTGCGCTTGGCGGCGGGTACGTCGACCGAGCCTGCGAGCTCGAGGAAGTCCGGTGTCCGGGCCAGCACCGCCCGGTTGCCATGGATCCTGAACACGACGTCGTCGCCGCTGCTGATGCCCAGAGCGTCCCGGACGGCCTTCGGGATGGTGATCTGGCCCTTCGATGTGACTCTCGCGGCAACCTCCACCAGGGTCTCCTTACTTATGCGCTGAGGTAAGGACACCGTAGTGCCGTTCTCCTGTCGTGCCATTGCGCATGTGTAGCCCCGGGGTACGACAGCGCCCGCCGCGAACGTCGTCGCCGAGGACCTGGAGCTGTGGACCGGCGACCCCGAGTTGTTGGTCGACGGGTCCCGTTGGCGGTGGCGCGACCTGCGTTGAACGTACGGGACAGTCGGGCAGGTGAGGGTCCGCTGAGTGGCGTGGGTCGGGTTGATCCACTGCCGTCCGAGGCGGGCACCGGGTTGGACATCCGAGCGGTGTCATAGCGAATTCGGGGACGACGGGCGACATCGCGAAGGACTCGTGTGCGATTCGCTGCAACACCGCTCCGTAGCGGCGACGGCTGTCAGGCCGGCCAGTAGGTGATGGGATTCTGGGAGCCACGGGCGGCGGGGAGCCGCTTGCCCACATCGCCGATGTAGGAATCGAATACCGGGCCGGAGACGACCGGCAAAGCGTGAAACGCGCGTCGGCCGTCCTTCCGTGGGCCGATCCACTTCCCGATCTCGAACACCCCGCGGGTGATGCCCTCGCACACGGCGACGGCGTGCTGTGCCCCCTTGCGGTCGACCGTGTCCGGGCTGATCTTCCACCAGGCACGGGTCGAGTCGGCCAACTCTTCGAGGGGCATTCCGCTTCGCCACCCATGGCCCTTGCGGGTGTAACCCCGTTCGACCTTCTCGGGGGCGTCCTGCCAGGCGCGCAGCCTGATCATGACTGCCGGGGGAGCGTCGTTCGAGAGCTCTGGTGCGGCATACCGGACGATCAGCTCGTCGAGCGGGAGTCGATCAGCGTCGTGGCCCGACACCTTGTTCGTCAGCCCGGGAAGCGCATCGATGAGGACGCTCTCGACGAGGAAGGCCGTCTTCTCGTCCTTCAACCCGTGGCGGATGATGTCCACGCTCGGCGTATGCCCGGCATCGAGAATGCTGCGGATCCGTTCCGCCTTCGCGGACTTTCCAGATTGCCGGACGGCTTCGCTCTGATGGGCGAGGAAACGGGAACCCTTGCCCTTGCCGATGTAGAAGATCTCGTTGTTGCGTGGATCGATGAGTGCGTACACGTAGAAGCCCAGCGCCTTTGCCACCTCTGACTTGAGCTTGGCCGGCAGCCGGACGCTTGAGCGGGTGGACGTCTTCTGAGAACTGCCTGTTTTCGCCATCTCGGAACGGTAGCGGAGCTGCCTCCAGGCTTCCGACGAAGCGACGATCAAGCCGTCGAGGTAGCCCCCCCAGCGGAGAAGCTCCCCCTCCAACGCGTCGAGCAGGTCGCGCCGAAGCCACGGTCGCTGTCTAGTGTCACTGGCCAGCACAGCTACTCCAAGAATTCGTCAAGCCCTTTGAACTCTTCGACGCCTCCGTCGTTCATCGAGTCGATGTCGTAGCCGCCCGAGAACAGCACATCTTGGAGCCACTCCGCGAGTGCAGCTCCTTCGTCGCTTCCGAGTTCAGCGGCACGGCATGCATAGTCGTATGCGGCGATGCCGGCGTTTCGGTGTCCGCCCTGGCCCCATTCGCTGCCCGGAAGTCCGTCGTTGTGCATCAGCTCATCGGCGAGGTACATGAACGCGCTGGACAGTCCCAAGCCTCCTGCATCCGCTAGCAATCTCTCGACAATGATTGGTGCCGAGTCGCTGGTTGGCGCTTCCGAGTTGTGGGCCGGCCGCGCCCGCTCATGTCCGGACGACATGAGTTCGTTGAGAAGACCAATCGACCGTTCGCCATCGCCGAAGATCACCGCTGCGGCGTAGAGCAGGACGACGGCACGGCTGTCCCCGTCAGCCGACGCGAGCCGCCACATCTCTAGGGCGGTGTCTTCCTCTCCGTCGTCGAAGCAGATCGCGCCAAAGGACACCAGCGCGTCTGGTTGCCCCAGTTCCGCAGCCTTCGACCACCATCGAATGGCCTCGTCCCGGTCCTCCTCATGGTTTGCGACTACGCCGAGGCTGTACATGGCATCACTATTCCCGGCTTCTGCCAGCTGCACCAGGGCTCCACGGTGCAACTCGTCGTCGGCCTCCTGCGCGCCGTAGAGCGAATCCTCCTCTAACCAGAGGACGACCTCAGGCGCAGCGTCTACCGCGGCAGCGAACCAGTGAGAACCGCTGGAGGACAACCCGGCTTGGCTTAGCCGTCGTCCCGTCTCGTACTGCGTCTTCACATCGCACATCGGCGCAAGGGCGACCGGGCACGGCTCAGAGCTGAACTCGGCCGCCACCGGTACCAGGACGTCGTGGAGCGCCCAGATTCCAGGTTCTGGCTCGGCCACCACCGAGTAGCTCGTTCTTGGTGCGAGTGGAGCCTGCCGCTCAACAAGTTCGGAGTGGAGGGCATCCCAGCTCGGCGGCGTCCTTCCTGGCGCCGTAAGCGAGAACAGCTCCTCGAAGATCGCGAACATTTCGTCACTGCGAAGCCCGTCGGGAGCGATGAACGACTGCGCAAGTAGAGCTTGCGCTAGGCATTGAGAGCTGGGGTCTATGGACTCGAGATCGCCGAGAAGGGCCTCTGCCAGGCTGCTACGCGAGGCAAGAAGCGGTGCAAGTTCGACCAATGAGTCGCCGGGAATGCCGCTACCGCGGAACATCTCGTTTGCCGCTTCGCGCTCCTCAGCATCCAGAGCCACCGACAGGGGGCCAACCCACGAGTCTCGAATGCCCATGACCACTGCTGGGTCGAAACCGAGGGCCTCAATGTGTGGCTTTCGCGCAGGTAGCTCATGCGTCCACAAGGTCGCAGTGAGCACCACCGGCTGGTTGCCGGCGACGAGTTCTCGGAGAAGCTGCATCGTCAGCTGATCGAGCTCATTGTGGATGTCCTCGACGAAGACGACCCACAGGTACTGTTCTCGTTCCCATTGGGCCCCATGAAATGTCGTTTCAGCGACCTCTCGAAGCTTGCCGCGACGTGGATAGATCAGCCGCGTGTTTCCCGAACCCCACTCGTCGATGGGCTGTAGCTCGCGGAGTGTCTCAAGCAGGAGACGGGTTTTCCCAGTCTTTGGCGCCCCGTGGAGTATCACGGTTCGCGTCCAGGGGTGCCGACCTTCGCGTGGGGCTTGGACAGCGTTGGCCAGTCGTGCCTCGACCGTGTCCTGGAGCCTTCTGCGCACGTAAGGAGGTGCCTGCCCGTCGGTCAACGCCGATCCCAACTGATAATGCGGCGCACTAAGGTCGAGGTCCGCAAGAAGCGGCATTTCTCCGTTGACCAGCAGGTGAAGGAAATCCCGTCGTGCCCGGTCGCGAGGGTCCGGACGTGGAGGTATCGGCGACTGCCTCAACTCGTCCGAGCTACGCGAAGCCTGTTCGGATC
Organism: Acidimicrobiales bacterium; assembly: GCA_040219085.1. Lineage (NCBI taxonomy): Bacteria > Bacillati > Actinomycetota > Acidimicrobiia > Acidimicrobiales > Acidimicrobiales bacterium. Next base: position 65,979 of record JAVJTC010000021.1, on the reverse strand, counting down.
TTCCTCGCCGTGCGGCGGTCTTGTTGTCCGTGTCGAGGGCAAGGATCAGAGTCGTCGCCTCTTCCCGCGCCTCCTTCCTGACGTATCGACCGATGAACGCGCATGCGGAGTCGCGGAAGTCGGCGTGAGGGACGGTGCCCTCTTCGATCCAGCCCCTCACGGTGTTCGACGCAGGGCACTTGCCGTCGTTGCCGGACTGGATCTGCTCCGCGGCAACGGTCCACGGCTGTTTCCGGCTGTGAGAGGAGTCGCGGGATCGGGCCTCCTCGGCTGCGCGCCGAATCAGCTCTGACCATTGGTTCCGAAGCACTTCCTGGTCCGAATGGCTCATGTTCCTGCCCGCAACTCAGTCGCAGGACGGTTGCCAGTCGCAGGACGGTGGGCCGCTGCGACCTCAGCGAGGAGAACGGACCTCATCAGGACGGCCGGGCGAGTCGGCTGCCGTGGACCGAGAGGTCGGAAATGAGAGCGAAGAAGGTTCTGCGCAAGCTGAAGGACTTTGGGTTGGAGGTCGAATGGGCCGGTTCGGGCCACATCAAGGTCCGCTGCCCCAACGGGCGCATGGTGGTGGGTTCGTCTTCGCCATCTGACCATCGGGCGATGAAGGAGTTCGCGGCCGACCTGAGGAGGAACGGGGTGGAGATCCCGAACCTCCGGGTCTTCTGCTGAGGTACTTCGCCCGTTCGCCCCGCTCACAGCGCCGCCTGGAGGCTCGGCGGCGTCCAATCGTGGACGTGCCGTACGTCCCAGCCGTTGGCTGAGAGCCAGCGGTCGCGCTGTTCATCACGTTCTAGCGTGATGGCGATCCGCGGTGTCGGCCATGCCGCCTCGAGCATCCACCCTGAACTGTCGGGGTCCTCGACCTCGTAACCAGCGATTGGCATTTCGGCGCCGGAGCTGATCACCGCAGCTAGCAGGGGGCGTACGAGTGGGCTGAACATGTCTAGATCATCGGACCCGTGGTCAGCTGCCTCGCCCAGGATCTCCCGCAGGAGGAGGATTGCATCGCCACGCGCCAGCTCGTCGTGGAACAGCTGGTTCGAGTACGTCCGCAGGCAGCCATAGCAGGACTCGTTCTCGGCGCACTCACATGACTCGGCTACGGCGAGCGCCTCTGTGAACAGTGCTTCGAGGTCCTCGAGAAGGAACCGTGCGTAGCCCGCTCCACCCGGAACAGCGTCATAAAGGATCAGGGCGGGCGGTTCGGACCGGGAGTAGATGTGCAGCGTCCCGTCGACGTCCCGAGCGGAGATGCCACGCCGTGCGGCCCCGGCGAGCACGGCATACAGGAGGCTGCGCATCGCGTTCGCGGACCAGAGGCGCTTGTTGATGCCGCCGAATTGGATCTCTGCGACGTCGGTGAGGAACTCGTGGCCGATTCCGACAGGGGTCAGTTGGCCGTCACACTCCCGGCCGGGGAACCGTGGATCGTTGTGGGGCTTCGGCTTGGCCCGCTTCCCCTGGGGTGCGACGTCGCCGTGCCCGCACCGGCTGCAGATCCGAAAGGGGCGGCGCCCCGGGCCGCGGTTGATGGCGACGATCCGTCCCTGGCGGCTCGCCCGGTACCGCACGAGGGCACGGCCGAGTCCGTCGAGTTCGGTGAAGTCGGGCACGTCGGCGCCGTAGGCGCCGAACCATGTGTCGATCATCGACGAGCGCAAGGGGCGGGATTCGCCGGTCTCGCCCTTCTCGGTGCCGACGAATCCGTAGAGCGGATGGACGTAGCGGCCGCCGTCGCTCGCGTCGGTTCCTCCGCAGTGCGGACACGCCGGTTCCACCTCGTGGAGGCTCGATCGGAACCCGCCACACTCCTTGCATTCCCGCCAGCTGTAGCGCGGCAGGGCATGCCCGGGCCTCGTCTTGAGACCGATGGAACGCCAGGTGTGCTTGCCGGCGACCACTTCAGCGCCCGGTGCGTAGGTGCCGATGGCGAGTCGCAGGTCGCGCTGCAGTTCGAGGTTCGCCGCGACGCTGCTGCCGGTTCGCCGTAGGTCGAGTTCGACGACGTCGACGGGGAATCCGTACTTGGGAAGGATGTTCCGACTGCTCAGGAAGCCGAGGAGTTGACGGCCGGTGAGCGTGTTGTGCAGCCTCCGGAGCGCGTTGATGGGGCGCTCGTTCTTCTCGGCGAATGCGTTCTCGATGAGTTCTTCGAGGTGGCCGATCTCCTCCCGCACTTCGTGCTGGGTTCGCCCCAGCCATCCGAAGGCGGGCTCGTCCTCATGCTCTTCGGCGAGCGCCCCCACCCAGTCCCAGCTCCGTACACCGATGCGGTCGGCGATGGTTGCCGGGGTGATCCGCTCGATCGCGTCCCCAAGAGCCTCCGGCTGTGTCCCGAGCCATTCGACGAACTCGATGTCGGCAGGGGTCGCGCCTTCGTCCCCGGTTAGGAAGAATTCCCCAACGTTGTGGTGGGCCGGCCGGCCTGAGTCCACGACGGCGCGCTCGAACGCGGCGAACGCAACGGAGTGGATGTGGCGCCGGACGATCGGTTCGTTGTCGATGATGATCACCGGCGGATCGATCGTCCCCTCGATCATTGGGGTCGGGTCGTCGAAGTGCTTGCGGTCGTGGGAGCGCCGCTGGGCGTAGGTCACCACGAGCGCCGCCGAGTCGATGCGTCGGCCGGCCCGTCCGGCCCGCTGGACGTAGTTCGATGCCTGCGGTGGCACGTTTCGGAGAAGAACCGCCTGGACCTCGCCGACGTCGACACCGAGCTCGAAGGTCGTCGAGCAGCTCAGGATGTTGAGGCGGCCGTCTACGAAGTCGTCCTGGATCTGGGAGGCCTTCTGAGTGGCCCACTGGGCGGTGTGTTCCTGCACCGCCATCCCGATTGGCTGGATCGACCGGTAGAGCTGCGCGTAGTGGTTCGAGTCGAGCGCTGCGCCGTCCTCCGGACCGAGCGTGCCGTCGCACCGCCACCCGGGGCAGACGTCGGACACCGAGTGCCACCAGATGCGCATGCAGGTGCCGCACCGGCGAGGGATGTGATCCGCACGCCGGGCCACGAGTTCGATGCGCTCGTGGTCGAGACGCCAGGTCGTGCCGGTCTTCGAATCGTTCTCGCTGAGCAGGACGTTGGACCACAGGCCAGTGGGCGTCGTGAGCTCGTCACGCCACAGCCGCTGCAGCACGTCGACCGGGTCAGCGTCGATGCGCCGGGCGGCGAAGATCTTCCTCAGGAGGTCCGTGCGACTGTTGACCGAGCTTCCCGATGGCACCCAGCCGATCACGCCGTACTCGGCTCCCTGCTCCCGGAGTCCGATCTGGCGGTTCCGAGGTGCGAACCTCTCGTCACGGATGTCCACCTGGCTCGGCATCGTGATCGCCGTCGCCTGGCGGATGGTCTCGAAGAGCGCTCGGAGTAGCTCGGCCCCCTCGTCGCGGTCGAGTCCCAGGGCATCGAGGGTTGGTGAGCTCTCGAAGCGGCGAGGGAACGCAACCGTGATGTCGGCGAGGCCCAGACCGTCGAGGCTCTGGCGCCGGTCGATGGCGATGAGCTCCTGGACGACCCACTCGGCGGCGACTCGCCGGTTGTTCGTCCGGCCGTCGTCGCGGTCGAGGACGAGAGCCTTCTCGGCCGCCTGATAGACGTGGTCGATGACGTCCGGCACTCGCGGCGCGCCGTGATCGTCTGTCATTTCCTCGATCGCGTCGGCGATCAGACGGCGCGCCGTCGACCGGCCATACGTCCTCTCCAGATACGGCGCGAAGTAGGCGGCGTCCTGGCGACTGTCGGCGAAGACGAGCAGTTTGCGCCCCTCACCGATCTCCGCCTGCTGACGACGGTCGCTCGAAGGGGGAGTCGCCTGATAGAGGGCGGTTGCGACCACCGAAACGGGTGCATCGGTACCCGTCAGCAGCCGCATCACGATCTCGTTCGAGGTCCAGGAGCTGCACGCAGCGCAGCGGTGCAGTTGTTGGCCCCTCTCAGGAACCCCGATGTGCTGCACCCGGATGCGCCCCTCACCGGCTTCTGTCGTGACTGACCCGGTCGGGGGGTCGAAGTAGGTTGCCGTCGCGGATTCGAGGTCGCCCTCGAGTCCGGCGATCGAGTCGTCGTCGACGTCGGCGACGGAGTCTGCGAGTAGTAGGTAGTCGTGACTGGTCGATCGATCACTGACGAGCTCCAGCCGATCTCCGTTTCCTCGGTCTCGAATAGAGCCGACGAGATACTCGATCCCGCATCGTCGGCAGACGCCGAGCTCGGCCATCGCAGAACTCAGTCCCGCCTTCTCGCAGGCTGGGCACGAGTCGTGGCGGGCAAGGAGAAGACGGGGATGTCCCTCGGGGTGACCGCGATGGAGGCAGAGGAAGCCGCCTTCGAGTGATCCGACCCAGAAGTGGTAGCGGGCGGGGATGAGGGGAGCGTCGGCGCTGTCGTGTCGGGCGGCGATGGCGAGGTCGATGAGGTCGACGAGGGCCTCCGAGGCATCCCCGTAGTCCGGGAAGACTCGTCTGGCCACGTCATCGAGCTCGACGCCCCCATCGTCCTCGAGGATCCTCTGAACGGCCAGGACGTGGGTCTCGTTCCGAAGCAACGTCGCCAGGAAGACCTGCGGAGAGTCGGTGGGCTGTGGAGCCGTCCCGTCGCCGGCTATCGCAGCGAGTTCTGCCACTCCGGCTCCCGCCCTGAACCTCTGCCGGAGCTCGCGGATCGTCTCGACATCGAGCGTTAGCGAGCCGTCGCCGACCGCGAGTGGCCTCCGCTCGGCGACCACGATGTCCTGTCGCTCCGGGTCGTCGGCCTCCCAATCGAACGTCTCGTCGAAGAGAGTGGAGGCGAAGCGGACGAGGTCCGGGTAGTCCTCTTCGCCCTTGCCGAGCGTGGCGCTGGTGGCAAAGCACTGGATGCGGCCACGCTCGCTCCTCAGTACCCGGTCGCGCAGGCGGCGCAGGAGCATGCCGACCTCCGCTCCCTGCGCCCCGCTGTAGACGTGTGCCTCGTCGAGGACGAGCGCCCGCCACAGCTCGGCACCGGGCCCATCGAAGAAGGGGCTGTCCTGGGGGCGGAGCAGCAGGTACTCGAGCATCGCGTAGTTGGTGATGAGGATGTGTGGGGGCCGGTCCCGCATCTCTTCGCGGGAGATCATCTCGTTTTCGATGCGGGGCTCGTTCGGGTAGCGGGCCCGAAAGTCCTCCTCCGCTTTCGACGCCTTCTCCTGAGTTTCCCCTACGTACCGGCCGAAGCGGATCTCCGGTGCCGGGGACAGGAGGCGACGGAGGCGCTTGACCTGATCGTTGACGAGGGCGTTCATCGGATAGAGCAGCAGGGCCCTCACGCCCGGACGCTCGACCGTTCCCTCCTCGATCTCCCGGAACAGGTCGTTGATGATCGGGACGAGGAACGTCTCGGTCTTGCCCGATCCGGTGCCGGTCGAGACCACAAGGTTCCGCCGGTCGACGACGGCCTTGCGGATGGCCTGCTCCTGGTGGACGTAGAGCGGCCGATCCTCGGGGAGCTCGTCGCCGAAGCGGCCGAAGAGCTCGGACAGCACTCCCTCGGCGACGAGGCCGGCGATCGGCGCGCCGTTCTCGAATGGCGCCGAGGCCTCGAGGTAGGGGCCCTTCGTCAACGTCTTGTTGCGCAGCGCGCCGATCAGCTCACCAGCGAGATCCTCTCGCTGGGGCATGAACGTGTCCCGCAGGTAGCTCTCGTAGCGCCGGCTGATCGTCTTCGCCGCGTCGAGCGGATCGAGGGTGACCGTGGTGGCGGTCATGAGTCAGTCGGCCGCAGATCGAGCTGACCGGTGGCGACGAGGTGCAGGAGGAGGGCGATGATGACCTGCCTTTGGACGAGGAGCGGCGCGAGTTCTGCGAGTTCCCAGAGTGCCAGGCGTCCGCGGGCCTCGTCGCCGCCGAACGCGACGAGGTGGAGCGCCGCGGCGGAAGCGGCGTGCGCGACGTTGCCGGTCAGGGGGCCGCAGAGGCTGCGCCCCGACTTCAGCGCTTCGACCGCGAACTGGGGGACGTTGAACCTCTCGCATGTCTTCGATCCGGCCAGGTCGCCATACCGCCGGACCCAGAGTTCCACCGGCTGTCGATCGGCCACGGTTCTCATCAGCCAGTCGAGCTGGGCGGTGTGGAAGAAGTCGGGTTCGAGGAGTCGCGGTGGCGGAGTCGGTTCGAGGGCGAGTTCGTCCCGAAGCTGGGCGAGCGTGAGGTTGACGAGTTCCGGGTCGTCACGTGCAAACAGGCTCGGGCTTGTCGGCGACGGCCTCCAACCGGTCTGAGCTGTCCAGCGGTCCTGCGCAGAGGAGTCGCGTGGTCTGTCGATGGCGGCAGCGAGCAGCCGGTTCGTCTCCCAGAGGTCTTCGAGTTCTCTCTGCCCCAGGTCGATGGCAGGGATGTCGACGGCGGATGTGATGGCGAGCAGTCCGAGACGCGTCCGGTCGGTCGGGCTGAAGTCTCGTCCGTGACTTTCCGCGGTGACCACGCGTGCGAAGAGGTCGTCAGGTAGGAAGAGCGCCTCCACCGCCTTCTCGGCTCTCGAGACGGTCTCCGGCTCGAGCCGACGTACCGCCGCTTCGATCACGGCGAACAGTGCCGGAGCGTGAGGAGTCACGTCGTCATCTGAAAGGCGGCCGATCGCCTTTGTGCCTCCGACGATCTCTGTGATCGGACAGGGCTCCGGATCCGCGCCATCGATCTGGATCTGCGTCGTGGCCGGGTCACCGTGCGATGGCAGCCTCCGATCCCGGCCGTCCGTCGCGACCTCGACCACGTAGCGCCCCGAGACAGGGGTCTCGTCCATTTCGAGCCTGAGCTCGCCTTCGCTGGACGTCTCGCCGGCGAATTCCGTCGGTGGTTCCCACGGGCGATCGAGAGACCAAAGTCGGATCGTGTGGTCCGCCGGGAAGGGCTCCTCGATGAGCACGGAGAGGACACTGGCGCCGGCCTCCGACACGACATCGGCCGCCACGGACAGCACCCGGTGGATCGAGCGGATGTGGCAGACGTCGAACATCCGGCCTGCCACGTCCACCTGGAACGTCAGGTCGCCTTCATGGTGGCGAGCGGTGTCGCTGAAGCGCTCGAGTCCGAAGCGCCAGCGCCCCTGGGCTTTTCCCGTCCTCGTCCGGTCGCTTTCCTGGAGGAGAGCTCCGCCGGAGTCGGTGAGACGTATCGCGGTGCTGGTGGAGATTCCCGTGCGCACGAACAGCGATGTGGTCGTCGCGTCGAAGTCGTCTCGGTCGACGATGATCGGCGTCGTGTGGAATCCCTCGTGGGTGGCTGTGGCGGACCCGAGGGACCAGGCGAGACGCGGAATTCTTACGCTCAGCGCTCGGTCGATTCCACCGCGCGCTGCGACTATCTGGGCACTGGAATCGCCGGGCGGGAACGCGATCGTTCCGTCCGAGAGGCCGACCAACTCAATGGACTCGTCTGCCCTCAAGCCGACACGAAGCGCCGCCCGCGGTTCGACGACCGACGTCGGGCGGTCCAACTCGAGGCCCGGAACCACGACGATCTCAGTCCGGAGGTCGGTGCCGAGTGGGCCGATGATCCGGATGGTCACCTTGCCGAACACGTTCTCCGCTGCATCCGCGATCCGGTAGAGGCCGGGCGCCGCCTCGGTGACGTCGGCCAGTGTGGTCACCGTCTCGGTGCCCTCGACTGTCAGTTGGACACGCACCTGCTCGGGCGTCGTCGTCGATGCCGAGACGAGTGGCAATTCGTCGAAAACCTGTCGGCCGCTGGCGTCGGTGACTCCCGTGACGCTCGATCCGTACAGCTCTATTCGCCGGCTCGCGGCGGTTGCCGTGATCGTCGCCACCTCGTTGTGGAGAACCGTGTCGTAGACGGAGATCCGTCTCACCGTCCGGAGGTCGAGGGTCGCTGACCGGTAGGCGCTCCAGACGCCGAAGAGTTCGGGGTGTTCCTCCGAAGGGACAGCCGAGCCCGTCATCGCATCGACGCGGAGCTCGATGCCGGCCGTGTGCACGACGGTGACGTGGTCAGTCGTCACCACGTCCTGACGGTCGAGGAGGACGCCTGTCTCGTAGTCGAAGAGAAGCACGGGTGAGTCGAGGGAGAAACTCTGGCGCCGGTCAACTGCTCCACCTTGGAGCGCGTCAACCCGCAGGGCACGGTTCGGTTCGATGTCGACGGACCTGTTGCGGATGCCGGCAGAGAAGCGGTACTGCTCGCCGCCCGCAGCGACAACCCACTCATCGATCCGGTGAGCTTCGGGTAGGACCAGTTGGGGTCCTTCTCCTGACCAGGGGTCGAACTCCACCCATGGAACCGGCGACTTCGGAACGGGCGTCGACGCTCGGGTATGACTGTCGAGCTCGTCGTACTCTTCGTCCACGAAACCCGGCAGGCCGAAGTCCCGGCTGGTGAGGTTGGTTCCCTTCGCCCTGGCCGTCAGATAGTCGATGTAGCGGTCGATGATGTCGAGAGCGACCTCGTCGCCGCGCTCGATGAACCGTCGGACGGGTGTACTCAGCCCGTCCATTCCCGTCTCTGTCTGCCGCCACGTGATCAGCACCTCGGAGGCGCCGCGGGCGCCCTTCTTCATCTCGTCGATCAACTCGGTGAGCAGTCGGCCGCAGCCGGGCCGGTTGACCATGGCGTGAGTGAGAATGGGAGTGAGGTTCCGGCGGGCTCCGCCGCGCACGAGATCGTCGAAGGTCTCCAGCCCGAACTTGACGAGCGCATCACGGAAGCCCTTGCCCGTGGCGCCCTGGAGCTTGCCGTCGTCCGTGGCGAAGGGGACGTATGGCCACAGTTCGCCGCCGTCCGCGTGCTGTGCCGCGGTCGCGACGAGGTAGTAGGCGAGAGTCGCGGGACTCGAGCGGGCGAACCCCGCGACGGCGAGCTCGTTCGCAACAACGCCCTCGGCGATTTCCCGCGCCCGCTCGTAGAGGGGCCCCTCGACGTCGACTTCGCCGATGAGTCGTACGCCCGCGAGTAGGTCTCTCAGGTGCCGTTCGAACGCCACCGGTTGGAGCGCCGATACGTCTCTGTCGTCATCCACGAGCGTCATTCGATCCGCCTTGCCTTCCCTTCGCACCGTCGGTACGGGAGTGCCGTGACATGTCCCGTCGGCATGCTCTGGGCTCATGTGAGTATCGCGAACCCGGCAGCAGCGCGCCGGAGTCGCCTTCCCTCCCGGCGCTGGTCGTGTTGCTACGGTGGCCCGATGGAGCGAGTCAGGCGGCGCGAAGTGGTTCCAACCGGGTTGTCACGAATGCCGGGTACAGACACCCCGACATGGTTCTGAGCCTGGCCACTCGATGAAGACCACCCCCGCCGACCTTCTTTCGCTCATCGCCCCGGGCAGCCTCGTCGAGGTTCGCGACGAGGAGTGGCTCGTCCGCCAGACCCAGCAGACTCCCTCCGACGGGATGCTCGTCCGTTGCCTCGGAACCTCCTCGTTCGTCCGTGATACCGAGGCCACCTTCTTCACCAACCTCGACGTCATCACGCCCCTGAGGCCGGAGGACACCGAGCTCGTCGCCGACCACTCACCCAACTTCCGGACGTCCCGCCTCTACCTCGAGGCCGTGCTGCGCAAGACCCCGCTCCCGGCAACTGAGACCAGCCTCGCCGTCGCGCATCGCCAGCTCCTCGACGAGCTCGAGTATCAGCGCAAGGCCGCTCACAAGGCCCTTACCGGGCTCCGCCCCCGCCTCCTCATCGCCGACGCTGTCGGGCTGGGCAAGACCCTCGAGGTCGGGATGATTCTCTCCGAGCTCATCCGTCGTGGTCGGGGAGAGCGGATCCTCGTCGTCACCCCCCGCCACATCCTCGAGCAGTTCCAGCACGAGCTCTGGACCCGGTTCTCGATTCCGCTCGTCCGGCTCGACTCGGAGGGCATCCAGCGTCTCCGCCGCAAGATCCCCGCCAACCGCAATCCGTTCACCGTCTACAAGCGGGCGATCGTTTCCATCGACACCATCAAGAACGCCGGCCGCTACCGCCACCACCTCGAGAAGATCCGCTGGGACGCCGTCGTCATCGACGAGTGCCACAACCTCGTCAACAAGGGCACCCTCAACAACCAGCTCGCCCGGGTCCTCGCCCCCGCACCGAGGCACTCTTGCTCACCAGTGCGACGCCCCACAACGGCGACCCTGAGAGCTTCGCCGAGCTCATCCGACTGCTCGACCCGACCGCTGTGGTCGATGCCGATGATTTGACGGGTGACGACATCGCCCACCTCTACGTCCGGCGTCACAAGGCCCACGAGGAGGTCGCTCACGAGCTCGGCTCCCAGTGGGCCGAACGCAAGGAGCCCCAGCCGATCACGGTCGACGCCAGCCCGGCCGAGAACGCCATGTTCGCCGAGCTCGCCGACACGTGGACCCACCCGGTCGAGGGGAAGTCCCCGTCCTCGGGTTCGGGGTCGTCGCTGTTCCCGTGGACGCTGTTCAAAGCGGCGTTGTCGTCACACCTCGCGCTGCTTCAGACCGTGGAGAGCCGGCGCAAGACTTTGGCCCGGGCCGCCGATGAGGACGGCGGGCTCACCGCCGAACAGGCGGTCGAAGACGAGGCCCTCGAACGGCTCGGTGCCCTCGCGGCGAAGATCGAGGACGACTCCTCCTCCAAGCTGGCCGTTCTCGTCGACAACCTCCGTGGCATCGGTGTGGGGAAGGGCTCCGATATCCGAGTCGTCGTGTTCTCCGAGCGGATCGCCACCCTGCGCTGGTTGGCCCGGACGGTCCCGCCGATACTCGGGCTGAAGACGGACCAGGTCCTCGAGCTCCACGGCGGCCTCTCCGACGTCAACCAGATGGACGTCATCGAGCAGTTCGGCCTCTCCGGCGCCCCGGTCAGGCTTCTGTTCACCGGCGACATGGCCTCCGAGGGCGTCAACCTCCATCGCGAGTGCAGCCACCTCATCCACTTCGACCTGCCCTGGTCGCTCATCACCATCGAGCAGCGCAACGGCCGCATCGACCGCTACGGCCAGACGGAGCGGCCCGATGTCCGTGCGCTGTTGCTCACCCCTGACCACCCCGCGTCCACCGGCGATGTCCGCATCATCACCCGGCTGCTCGAACGCGAGCATCACGCCCACCGCGCCTTCGGGGAGAGCGGGTCGCTGCTCGGCCTGCACGCGCCGGATGCCGAGGAGGAGCAGGTCATGAAGTGGCTGCGGGACCGCACCCGGCCCGACGACGCGGACGCGCTCATCCCGGACGAGCCGCAGAAGGCCTTCGACATCATGACCCTGCTCGCAGGCACCGTCGGCGGCGACCAGGTCCCGACCTACCGCCCGCCTTCCCTGTTCGATTCGGACTTCGCCTTCGTCGACGAGGCCCTCCACGCGGCCTTCGTGGACCCTGTCACCGAACTCGACATCCGCACCGACGACAAGGACCCGTCGTTGCTCTCGCTCGAGCCACCGAGGGATCTCGTCAACCGCCTGTCGGCACTTCCGCAGAGCTACCTCACCGAGCAGAGGATCGCCGAACGCCTGAAGGTCACGGCCTCGCCCGAGGTGGCGAACTCACAGCTCGACGAAGCCCGGGCATCGACCGAGTCCTCGTGGCCCGAGGTCAGCTTCCTCTCCCCGCTGCACCCGTTCGTCGACTGGCTGGTCGACAAGGTTCTTGTGGACATCGGCCGGAACCAGGCCCCCGTCATCGTCGCCAAGGTCGACCGTCCGACCTATCTCGTTCAGGGCATGTACTCGAACGGCCGGGGCCAGCCCCAGATCGTCGAGTGGATGGCCATCAGCCCCGACGACGAGCGCGTCGATGACATGTTCGAGGCCCTCACGGACGCCGGCGTCACCAGCGGAACCCCGAACCCCGGGACCGAACTTGGCACCGACCCGCTCGAGGCACATCTCGACGCCGTCGTCACCATCGCGCGAGACGAGCTCGCCCGCCGCAGGACCGAACACGACCAGAAGATCGAAGACCTCCTCGCGGAACCGGCGGAACGCCTCGCCAGCTGGAAGAAGCGCCACGACCAGCTCTCGCTCGGACTTGACGAGAGACGGCGTCGGGACCGTGAGAAGTACGCCGGGTCGGTCAGGGACGACACCGAGGAGCTCATCGAGTCGATGCGCACCGAAGGCGAGCCGCTCGTTCGTGTGGTCGCCGTCCTGGTGGGGAGAGGCACGTGAGCTTCGACAGCATCACAAACCGGGGTGAGTTCTTCTCCAACCACTACCTGGACGCGGTCATGGGCAGCGACCTCGGTGATCTGCGTTCGAAGTGGAAGGACGCCGAGGACTCGGGTGAGGAGTCGGCCAAGTCCCGCCTCCGCAAGCTCAGCGCCAGGTTCTTTGAGGCCCGGGCTGCGGCGTCCGAGGCGCACGGCACCAACAACCGCGATGCCAACCGCGATGCCCTGAAGGCGCTGAACGACGTCGTCCTGACGGCTCTCGGGTTCCCGCCCAGCCGGGAGGAGCTCACACTCGTCCGCACCACCACCGACGAGCTGAGGGTCTCGGTGGCGACGAACGTCGAGACGGGTACCGGGCTCCAACTCGTGGCGCTCGATGCCGGGTTCGCCACCGAAGTCGACGACCTTTTCGACGAGACCGAGGGCGGTGCCGGAACCCTTGCGGATCCTCTGTGGCGCGAGGGCGACAAGAGGTCGGTCCGCTCCGCAGCGGACGCAGTCGGCGAGATCTTCTCGTGCGACGAGCCCCCGAGGTTCGTGCTCGTCTGCGGCGGGCGGATCGTGATGCTCGCCGAGCGGGCCAAGTGGGCCGAAGGTCGGTTCCTTGCCGTCGACCTCGATCTCGCACTCGAGCGGATGGACGACAAGAAGGCCGGCGAGATCGAGACCATCGCCGCGCTGTTCTCGTCGGATGCCCTGATCGCCGACGACGGCCAGGTCGTCCTCGACGAGCTCTCGGAGAACTCCCAACGGCACGCCGTCGGCGTGTCCAAGGAGCTGCGGCACGCCATCCGCGAGTCCATCGAGATCCTTGCCAATGAGGTCATTGACCAGCGGCTCACGGCGAAGCGGGGGGTCTACGACGGCCCGAACGCCATCAAGGCCGACGATCTCACGCGCCAGTCGCTTCGCTGGCTCTACCGCCTCGTCGTCCTGCTCTACGCAGAGTCCCGGCCCGAGCTCGGTGTCCTCCCTGTCGACGACAACGAGTACATGGCGGGCTACTCACTGGATCGGCTCCGGGAGCTGTGCCTCGTCGACCTCGACACCGAGCGGGCACGTAACGGCTCCCACCTCCACGAGTCACTCCGGCTGCTCTTCGAGCTCGTCAACCGTGGCTACCACGCCGACCAGGCGGAGCAGTCCTTCGTCTTCGATGCAGGGGCGGATGATCAGCGGTCGCATGAGGAGTACCTGCTGTTCCCGGGGCTCGACGCCGCACTGTTCGAGGAGAAGAGCACGGAACTCCTCGACACGGTCACCCTCCGCAACGAGGCGCTTCAGAAGGTGCTGGCCTTGCTGATGCTCTCACCCGAAGGGAAGGGCAAGGACCGAGGCTTCATTTCCTACGCCCAGCTTGGCATCAACCAGATCGGCGCCGTCTACGAGGGCCTGATGGCCTATACGGGCTTCTTCGCCGACCAGGACCTGTACGAGGTGGCAAAGGACGGAGACCCCTCCGATGGGACCTGGGTCCTGCCAGTCGAAGACGCAGGCGAGTATCCGGACGATGTCTTCGTGATGCGGGAGGACCCGCTCTTAGAGAAGAAGGAGGAGCGGGTCCGGCACCCGAAGGGAAGCTTTGTCTTCCGGCTCTCCGGCAGAGACCGCCAGCGGTCGGCCAGCTACTACACGCCCGAGGTCCTGACCCGGTGTGTCGTCAAGCACGCACTGGCCGAGCTGCTCGGTACTGACGACTACGGCCCCGAGAATGGCAGTTCGGGCATCACCGAGGCCCGTGACATCCTCGACGTCACGGTCTGCGAGCCTGCGCTCGGTTCCGGAGCCTTCCTAAACGAGGCGATCAACCAGCTCTCGGAGATCTACCTCAAGCGCCGCCAAGCCGAGCTAAGTGAGAGCCTCGATCCGGAGACCTACCGGCGCGAGCTCCAGAAGGTGAAGGCCCACTTCGCCCTTCACCAAGCGTACGGCGTGGACCTTAACGCCACGGCGGTGGAGCTTGCTGAGATCAGCCTGTGGTTGAACTGCATGTACCCAGGTCTGAAGGCACCCTGGCTTGGGCTCCAGCTTCGAAGGGGTAACAGCCTGATCGGGTGCCGCCGCGCGACGTGGCGGCTGGGCCAGCTCGGCGATCGACCTTGGGCGAGCACCAAGAAGGGCGATGTTCAGCCGCCCGTCGACCGTCCCCTGTCAGAAGGACCTTTGGACGCAGACGAGATTCACCACTTCCTCTTGCCCGGCCACGGGTGGGGAGCAATCGCCGACCGCAAGGAAGCGAAGGAGTTGAGGCCGGAGGAGACCGAGAAGCTCAAGGCCTGGCGGAAGCGGATCCTTGCCGCTCCGAAGAGGCCCGACGGCGCTCGCCTCTCAGCCCTGGCCGATGCAGTGGAGCGGCTGTGGGTCGCTGCAAGCGAGCGGGTTCGCTTGACGCAGGAGGCGCTCCGTCGACCGATCGAGGTCTATGGCGTCTGCGTCGGACCACGAGAACAGGCGGTCTCCCGAGCCGAAGCGGAGTGGATCCTCACGGACCGTGAATCCCCGCTCGGGCGACTCCGCCTGCTGATGGATGCTTGGGTGGGCCTGTGGTTTTGGCCACTTGGCGAGGGTGTTGAGCCGCCATCTTGGGACGAGTGGCTCGCCGCTGCCGGCGAGATCCTCCGGCTTGATGCCGCACCAGGGTCAGCAAGCGAGCCCCAGCTCTTTGACGACGTGAACACTCTGGTCGAGGCTGACGAAGGCTTCGCCCGCGTTGGGTCGTCAACGCAGGACCTGCTCGACCGAAGCGAGTGGCTCCGCACGGCTACGAGCGCGGCCCGCCGCGAAGGGGCGTGGCACTGGGAACTAGAGTTCTCGGACCTGTTCAGACGGCAAGCCGGGTTCACCATCCAAGTCGGAAACCCGCCATGGGTTCGTCCGCGATGGTACGAGGCACTTGTCCTCGCCGAGCAGGACCCATGGTGGGTGCTGTCAGACGAAAAGGACCAAGGCCGACTTCAAGAACGACGAGAGGCGCAACTCCGTCGCCCCGAAAGCGCTGCACACTACTTGACTCAATTGTCTTTGACGGAAGGCTACTTGGCGGCGCTGTCGTCAGCTCTCATGCGGCCGATAGTGACCGGCCTCCAGGCCAACCTGTTTATGGTCTTTATGGACCAGACGTGGCGTAGCTGTCCGCCCAGGGGCGTAGTTGGACTCCTCCATCCCGATACGCACATAGCTGACCCGAAAGCGGGACGCCTGAGAAGTGAATCGTACCATCGCTTGCGGCGTCATTTCGTATTCCAGAACGAGCTACAGCTTTTTGAGGACGTAGACCATCACACGGAGTTTGCAGTCAACGTCTACGGGAGTCCAAGTGATATCGACTTCATACATATGGCGAGCCTCTTCACGCCGCAGACTCTCGTCGACTCGCTCGTCCACGATGGTTCAGGGCCTACGCCCGGCATTCAGCACACCGAGGGCGGTTGGGATACTCGTGGGCACGCTGACAGAATCGTGCAAGTCGATGAGGGAGTCCTGAGGAGCTGGTCTTCGCTCTTTAGCTCTTTCAGCGACAGTCCGGTCGAAGCGCGCCTTCTGCGAACCGTCACGCGTCAGGATGCAGCGACGCTTGCCTCGCTCGCCCGCTATGGTCACGTTCTCGACGATGTCGACTGCTTCCGCAGTTCTGGACTTCATGAGAAGGGTGCAAAGACTGATGGGACGATAATCAGGCGCACGGGACAAGCCAAGGACTGGAGTCGTGTAATCCTTCAAGGACCGCACCTTTCAGTTGCGTCCCCATTCTTCAAGAATCCGAATGAGAACTGTAAGAACAACCTTGACTACACGGAATGGAACCTGGAAGATCTGGGTATTAATCCTATTCCCCGGACCAACTATCAGATCACATGTCAGAAGAGCGTGTTCGAGTCCCGTCTCAACTCCTGGGAAGGGCGCATTGAGACTGACTTCTGGCGGTTGGCTTATCGAGCGATGACTAGTCCCAGTCTAGAACGGTCGCTGCATGCAGCAATCATTCCGCCGGGCCCGGCCCACGTCAATGCAGTGCACACGATTGCCTTTGAAGATGTAACCCAGACGGTGGTAACGGCCGCTCTATGGTCTAGTCTCTTGATGGACTTGAGAGTTCGTATGATCGGCAAGTCAAACATTCAGGATACGACTGTGAGCAGGTCGCCCGCCATCGTTCGTAGTCAACTTGTTCGGCCTTTGATCTACCGAGCCCTGCGACTTAACTGCCTGACCGATGTCTATGCGCCGCTTTGGAACGAGCTTCTCGATCCTGGCTGGGCGGATGAGTCATGGGTGCTTGAGGGGTATGACACAGCGCCAGCGAGTGTCGCCACTAATCCCTGGGATCTAGCGACGCCTCTGAGGCGTGATATTGACCGGCGGCGAGCCCTGGTCGAGTGTGATGCCTTAGTTGCGATTTGCTTGGGGATTTCGGCAGACCAGTTGACATCCGTGTTTCGGACAAGCTTTCCAGTCCTGAGGAAGTACGAGAGCAGGACGGTATTTGACCGAAATGGCCGAAGGATCTCGGCCCACCACCAAGCAGCAGGCGTGTTGCAGGCGGAAATTCAGGAGATGGCGAAGGCAGGTTCGCTTCCAGACGACTGGAAACGGATCTGGGCACTCTACGAGACCTACGAGGAAGAGCCGGAGGGGGTCGACTGGATGGGCTACTACGAGCCGCCCTTCTACCGCCCGGACCGTGAGAGGGAGATGACCCAAGCCTACGAGGAGTTCCAACGGCGGCTGGAGGCCGGGGAGTACGACTGATGCCCTCCCGCACGGACTACGCAGGCCTGTCGTTGGCCGAAGCGCTGCTCGGCCTCGCAGAGCGTTACTCAGAAGGACGAACCCGCCACATCTCTCGCGACGAGGAAGACCTGGTCGTGAGGGCCGCCGACGTTCTCGATCGGGAGGCCCCGGAGCTCCGGGCGTTCGCATGATCCCTTCTCTCGTCGTTGGCGACATCCGGAAGGCACTCGTCGAGTACCTGGCCAGCACGTTCGCACTGTCCGACGACGAGGTTCGGGACGCGCTCTCGCAGTTTCTTGCCGATGGGCGTGAAGGCATTTTCCGCGGCCCCTACCTCCGCGTCCGCACTCCCTACCTGCCCGTCGGCGGGACCTGGAAGTCCCCGCTCGAGTGGAACCGCGATGGGTTCATCCCGTTCGCTCATCAGGCCGCTGCGTTCGAACGGCTGGCCTCAGCCGATGGAGGCGACCCCGAGCCGACGATCGTCACGACCGGAACTGGCTCCGGGAAGACCGAGTGCTTCCTCTATCCCATCCTTGACCACTGCGCGCGTGAGAAAGCGAAGGGGACGCAGGGGATCAAGGCGCTGATCCTCTACCCGATGAACGCGTTGGCCAGTGATCAGGCCAACCGTCTTGCCGAGCTCTTGTGGACCGAGCCTGGACTCGCCGGTGTGACAGCGGGCCTCTACGTCGGCGGTACGGGACGACACAGCTCCGCCGGCGAGGACCACCTCGTGGATCAGCGAGAAGTGCTGCGTGCTAACCCGCCGGACATCCTGCTCACCAACTACAAGATGCTCGATTTCCTGCTCCTCCGACCCGAGGACCGGGACCTCTGGGCCCTGAACCAGGCCGACACCCTCCGCTACGTCGTCCTCGACGAGTTCCACACCTACGACGGCGCTCAGGGCACCGACGTCGCGATGCTGCTCCGCCGTCTCGGCCGGACCCTCGGCACGGCGACGCCCGACCGGCCACTCGGAACGGCCGCACCGGTAGCCACATCGGCGACGCTCGGCACCGGCGCCACTTCGATCGCCGAACTGCGGGACTTTGCCGGCAAGGTGTTCGGCGTCGACTTCGACGAAGAGTCGGTCATCACCGAGCGGCGCCAGAGCGTCGAGGAGGCACTCGGCCCGATCGACTTCAACCTGTCGATTCCCGCGGTCGACGAGGTCGTCGACGCGACCGAGCTCGACGAGGTGGCCGCGGCCTTCTGCCGCAGGGTCGACACTGAAGAGTCCCCGACGGTCGACGATGTCGTCGCGCTCGGTGAGGCTCTCTTGGCTCATCCACTGACACGGGCCGTTCTCGCCGCTGTCGGCGAGCGTCCCCGCAGCTGGGCCCAGACCGTCCAGGAGGTGGTGACCCGCGCACCCGAGTGGGGCCGTGTGGCGATGACCGACCCAGGCCGGGTCGAACAGGCCCTCAGCCGCTTCCTCTGGCTGCTCTCGATCGCACGGCGCCGACAGGGATCCCAGTTGCGCCCCCTGCTGTCGGTCGAGGTGCAGCTGTGGATCCGTGAGGTGTCCCGCCTCCTCCGTTCCGTCGACGACACACGGCGCTTCCGGTGGCGCGACTCGGCGGCCCTCGGTCTGCCCGGCGACGACGAGGACGGGTCACCGCCGGTTCTCGAGCTCCCAGCCGTCTACTGCCGTCGCTGCGGCCTGTCCGGATGGATGGCCGTCCAGTCAGAGCTCGGTGACACGCTCATCACCTCCGCCGAGACCATCTACCGAGCGGCGGTCCAGCGGAAGCCGACGGTACGCGCGCTGATAGGGGGGAACCCCGAAGACCCGGCCGTCTCGTGGTTCGACGCCCGATCCCGCTCGCTCGTCGAAGGGCCCGACAAAGCTGTCGTGGCCGTGCACGTCACCAAGAGCGAGGACGACGCCAAGAACCAGACATGCCCGGCATGCGACGAACGCGACGCCATCCGGTTCCTCGGATCGCAGGTGGCCAGTCTCGCCTCCGTGTCGATCAACACGATGTTCGGATCGCCCCACGTCGCCGACGAAGAGCCCCGGCTCCTCGCCTTCACCGACTCCGTACAGGACGCCTCCCACCGCGCCTCCTTCTTCGCCGGACGGACCCACCGCATCAACCTGCGATCGCTCATGGCCGGGATCATCCGGGAGAGGGTGGAGGTCTCGCTGGCCGAGCTGGGTGACGAGCTTCATGTAGCCGCTGCCACACAGCATGACCGCTATGCGCTCATCCCGCCCGATCTGATGCGGGACCCTCTCGCCCGGACCACCTGGAGCGACGAGCCGGATCCCGCCGGGCTCGAGATGCTGCGCCGGCGTCTGCGCTTCGAGGCCGACATCGAGTTCGGGCTCCGGTCCCGGGTCGGTCGGACCCTCGAGCTCTCCGGCGTCGCCGCAGCCACGGTCGACCTTCCGGACCTCGACGCCGTACTCAGCCTGCTCGCCGAGGACCTGCGAGCGGTGCCCGGCGACGACTATCCGGCCGACGCGCCCTTCGACACCTGGCTGCGCGGCCTCCTGGAACGCCTCCGGTTGCGGGGCGGCATCGACCATCCGTGGCTCCGCCCGTACGTCGAGGACGACGGGCGGCTCTGGTTCGTCTGGGGAGGCCGGCCCGGCGGTCTGCCGCCGTTCACGCCCGGTCAAGGCCGGCCGCTCTTCTTCACGACCGCCGGGAAGGGGGACTTCGACTCGCTCACCGCGAGGGGTTCGACGCGGACGTGGCTCGTCGACTGGACGGTGCGTAGCCTCGGCGTCGAGGACCCGGTTGCCGCCACGATGCTCCAGCGGGTGATGGCCCTTCTGGCCCACCAGACCGAGGCAGTCTCGGAACGCCAGACGAAGGCCGGCAAGGTCTACGCGCTGGCCGCCGAGGCGATCACCATCCACGACCTCTCGTCGGACGACGACCCGGTGGGCGTGCGATGTGGTCTGTGCGGTTCACGCCACCCCGCTCCGGTCGCCGTTGTCGACACGTGGCTCGACACGCCGTGCCTGCGCTACCGGTGCACCGGCGCCTACGAGATCGACCCGCCGCCCCCACACCGCTTCTACCGGGACCTGTATCGCAGTGGCGTGACCCGGCGTGTGGTGACCGGGGAACACACCGGTCTGCTCGATCGCCAGAACCGGGAAGAACTGGAGGACGCGTTCCGCTCCGGGACCGCGCCCGACTCGCCGAACGTCATCGTCGCCACACCGACCCTCGAGATGGGCATCGATATCGGTGACCTGTCGGCCGTGATGTTGACCTCCGTCCCGCCGTCGGCCTCGTCCTACATCCAGCGGGTCGGGCGAGCCGGGCGCAAGACCGGCAACTCACTCATCACCACGTTCGTCACCGCTGACACCCACGGCCTCTACTACCTGGCCGAACCCGAGGCGATGATCGCCGGCGACGTCCGGCCGCCCAACTGCTACCTCGACGCCGCCGAGACTCTGCGCCGTCAGTACACGGCCTACCTGTTCGACCGCGTGGCGGACCTCTCGATCGACGCGCCGCCGATCCAGCCCCAGATCCGCTCGCTCATGGCCGCCGGCATCGACGAGGGTTCATTGCTGCGTCGCATCGTCGAGGTGTCCGCGCTGGACCCCGATGCGGTGGCCGGATTCCTCGACTTGTTCGGAGACCGTCTGAGCGACGAGACCGCCGATCGGCTCAGGGACTGGGCGTCGAGCGGCATCGAACAGACCATCAAGGCCGCAATCGACCGGTGGCGCGACCACGAGCGGGACCTGGTCAACCGGCAACGCCGTCTCACCGAGGGGATCGACCGGGCGACGGAAGCAGGCGAGGAATCTGAGGTGGTCAGCTCACTGCTCGGTCAGCGCACCGTCGTGCGTCGGCTTCTGGCTGACCACCGGAACCAGTACACGCTCAGCGCGCTCGAACGGCTCGGAATCCTGCCCAACTACACGCTGGTCGACGACACGGCGACGCTCACGGCCACGCTGTGGTGGACCGACGCCGAGGGTGAGTACGAGTCCGAGAGCACCGAGTACGCCCGGGCAGCCGGCCTCGCCGTCCGAGAGTTCGCACCCGGTAACAGCTTCTACGCCGGCGGCCACCGCCACGTGGTCGACGCCCTCGAGATCGGCACCGCGGACGAGCCGCTCTACGAGACGTGGCGGCTCTGTCCCGACTGCGGGTTCGGCACCCTCGAAGGCGAAGAGCCACCCACGGCGTGTCCGCGATGTGGCGCTGCTGCCATCCTCGACGTCGGGTCTCGCCAGACGCTCCTGCCGATGAAGGCGGCGCTGTCCACCGACTCCGAGGAGCGGGCTCGCGTCTACGACGAGCGGGACGACCGCGACCGCGAGAACTATGAGACCCTCACCAGTGTTGACATCGACCCGGCCCACACCAGCGGGTCATGGCGTCTCGGCGACAAGGTCTTCGGTGCCGAACGGGCCGACGTCGCACGACTCCGCACCTACAACTTCGGCTTTGCCGAGCGCCCGGGGGATCGCATCCCGATCGCCGGCGCCGACCGCCACGTCACCGGCTTCGAGATCTGTCGCCACTGCGGGGCCGCTCGTGACGCCCGCGACGACAAGAGAGGTGAGCGCCCCGACCGCCTCCACCAGGGCTGGTGCAAGGTGCGGTCCGGTGCAGCGCGCGAGCGGTGGGACAGCATCGTCCTCTACCACGAGCTCGAAACCGAGGCCGTCCGGATGCTGCTGCCGGTCTCGATGTTCGAGATCGATGAACGGCTCGTCAGCTTCAAAGGGGCGCTGCTGCTCGGGCTCCGGGCCGATTTCGGCGGCGATCCCGACCACCTCGAGATCGCCCGGACCGACCTCCCGAACCGGGGCGGTCAGGGCCGCCGCCAGTTCCTTGTGCTCTTCGACAACGTCCCCGGCGGCACCGGGTACCTCAGCCGCCTCGCCGACCCCGATCGGTTGCGGAGCATCCTCACGTCTGCTCGTGAAATCGTCTCGAAGTGCCCCTGCCAGGCTGAGGGCCGCGCCGCGTGTCACCGGTGCCTGCTCGGCGTGATCGACCGGTGGGAGTACGACCTGGCCCGGCGTGACCTCGCGATCGCCCTCCTCGACGACCTCCTCGGCGACTGGAACCCCGAGCCCGTTGCCGCCCTCGCCGACATCGACATCGGCGCAGTCGAGGAGTCCGAGTTGGAGAGGCGCTTCAAGGTGGCGCTGCGGGCATGGGCCGGCAAGGAGGGCGACGAGAAGGTCACATTGAAGCCGGTGCCCGCCGACAGCGGTTCGGAGGCATTCGAGCTACGGCTGACCGGCCCTGATGGTCAGGCCGTCCGCTACAAGATCGAGGAACAGGTGGACGGCATCATGACCTCGCCCAACACCGTCCCGGACTTCGTCATCACCCGGCAGGACGCCAAGGCCCCGAAGGTCGCCGTTTATCTAGACGGGTTCCAGTTCCACGCCTCCAGCGACCACAACGTGATCGGCCAGGACGCCGCGAAGCGTGCGGGCCTGCGTTCGACGGGGATGCTGGTGTGGAACCTGACCTGGGACGACGTGGAGGCGTTCCACAGCTCGGTGGAACAGGAGTTGTCGAAGGAGCCCCGGCGTCGGCGGCTGTTCGGACCGGGAGCGAGAAACAAGGCGAAGGTCGTCCAACAGCAGAACCACGGCCGCCTCGGCATCGACGACGCCGAACGTAACCCGTACCAGCTGCTGTTGCAGTACCTGGCTGACCCCGACGGCGACGCATGGGAGCGCCTCGCGTTGTCGCTGTGCGCGGGCCTGTGGGCCGATGCTGCTCCGCAACACCTGCCGGAGTCCGAGTTGGTGCGCGTCGGGGAGGCCGTCTTGGCCGGTCAGGCCGTCGACTTCATCCCGGGTGAAGGCGCTGTCGTCCTCGCCCGGCCGGTCACCGAGAATGACCTGGTGCTTGCTCTGCTGTTCGACAGTGCGAAGTCCACCGAGGAGCGTTGGGCGGTGCTGTCGATCCTGCCCGACGACGACGAGACCGTCGCGTCCGACGAGCACCGGACGCGCTGGCAGGACTGGCTCCAGTGGGCGAACCTGGCACAGTTCATCCGAGGAGTGGGACGCGACGTGGTGATCGGAACGGCGACACAAGATCTGGAACCCTTCGACGAGCTCTGGATCGCCGCGCACGCATCGTCTGCGGTCACGGTTCCCGAGGACGAGTCGCCCGTCGATGAGGTCGAGCTGACCGCCGAGATGGAAGAGGAGCTGGAGTTCGTCGTGGACGACGCAGTGCGGACCCTCGCGCGGGTGGCATTGGCTGCCGGAGCCCCTGTGTTCACCGCCGGCTACGAGACTCAAGACGGCGATGCGCTCGAGGCCGCCTGGCCCGAGCAGCGCATCGCCGTCGTCCCGGACGAGGTGGACATCGCCGTCGAAGGCTGGGATGTCCGCTCCGCCGGGGACTGGACGGTCGACGAGCTGGTCGAAGCGACGAAGGCGAACGGCTGATGGCCACGCTCGCGTTGTCAGTCGAGATGCTCGGGCAGTTCGCGAAGCTCGAACGTCGAGCACAGACCAAGCTTGCGGAGATAGCGGACACCTTCCAACGCTGTACCGCCCAGCAGCTTCGGGACCTGAAAGGCCTCCATCTCGAGGCCTACAAGGATGCGGCGGACCCCCGGGCACGGACGATCCGCATCGACGACAACCATCGCGGCATCGTCTTCGACGCAGGTGACGACGAGCACTACGTCCTGACGTCCATCGGCACCCATGACGAGGTGGACAGGTGGATGCGCCAGAACACCTTCCGGGTGAACGAGGTGACCGGCGCTTTCGAGATCCTCAACCTGGTCGAGATCGAAGAAGCCGTGGGTCGGGTGTCCGAACCCGAGCCCGAAGCCGACCGTCTCTTCGCCCACCGCGAGGACAAGGACTTCACCAACCTCGGTGTCGACGGGGATCTTCTTCCGGCGGTGCGGGCACTCACCACCGAAGGAGAGTTGGAGGCGCTCATCAGCGTTCTTCCCCAGACCGTCGCCGAGGCGCTCATCATGTTGACCGGCGACGACACCGTCGAAGCTCTGTATCGCGAGCTCGCCGGCAGCCTGGTGCCCGGTGAGGTCGACACCGCCGACGTCGCCGCCGCGCTGAACGCGCCAGCATCACAGAAGTCCTTCCATGTGGTCACCGATGAGGACGAGCTCGCCGAGATGCTGGCGCTGCCGCTCGCGCAGTGGCGGACGTTCCTCCACCACACGCAGAAGGAGGTCGCCTACCGGCCGAGCTACTCCGGACCGGCCCGGGTGACCGGTGGCGCCGGAACCGGCAAGACCGTTGTTGCCATGCACCGAGCGAAGCACCTAGCCGAGCAGCTGGACGGAAGCGGCAGCGGCAAGCCCATCCTGTTCACGACCTTCACCCGGAACCTGGCCCAGGTGATCGAGCGGGAACTCAGGCTCCTCGGCGGGTCGGATCTGCTCGAAGTCATCGACGTGATCAACGTCGATGCGCTCTCGCACCGCATCGTGCAGGGAGCGGAGGGTTCCGGCCCGGGGAAGATCCTTGATTCGGACCTGCGGGAGGTCTGGCAGCAGATCGTCGATGACTACGGAATCGACCACACGCCCGAGTTCCTCGCCGCAGAGTGGGAGCACGTGATCCTTGCCCAGGGGATCGAATCACGGGATGAGTATTTCCAGGCGAGCCGGGCCGGCCGCGGCGTCCGACTCGACCGTCGCAGTCGGGCGAGGCTGTGGAAGGCGGTCGAGGAACTCAAGCGCCGCCTCGATTCCAGTGATCAGCGGTCGATGCTCCAGCTCGCCGAGGACGCCGCCGGCTACCTGGCGAATCGGAGCGTCAAGCCGTACCGCCACGTGATCGTCGATGAGGCTCAGGACCTCCACGAGACGCAGTGGCGGATGCTGCGGGCGGCGGTGGACGAGGGGCCCGACGACATGTTCATCGTCGGTGACACGCACCAGCGGATCTACGACCGGCAGTCCTCCCTCGCCAAGGTCGGCATTCACATCGTCGGGAGGTCCAAGAAGCTGCGAATCAACTACCGGACCACCTTCGAGATCCTGCGCTGGTCCCTGAATCTGTTGGAGGGCGAGAGCTTCGACGACCTTGATGAAGGGGCCGACACCCACGAGCTCGCCGGCTATCACTCGTTCCTCTCCGGTCCCGAGCCGATGGTCGAAGGGTTCGGGTCACGCAAGGAGCAACTCGATGCCCTCGTCGAGCGCGTGAAGCGGTGGCACGAGAACGGAGTAGCGCTGGAGGACATCGGTATCGCAACCCGTGCGGGTGGGTCACATGAGACGATCCAGTCGGCCCTGAAGGCCGCCGGGTTCCCGTCGCTGAAGCTGAGGAGTGACCTCGTCTCCAAGGACGGGGTGCGGGTGGCAACGATGCATCGGATGAAGGGGCTCGAGTTCCGCTGCGTCGCCCTGCCCGACGTGGACGCGAACTCGGTTCCGTCGCAGAAGGCGATAACCGCTGCAGGGGTCGACCGGCTCCAACATGACCTCGACGTGAAGCGGGAGCGTTGCCTCCTCTACGTGGCGTGCACCCGAGCCCGTGACGACCTCTGGATCGGCTGGGCCGGCAAGCCGAGCGAATTCCTCCCATGAACGACACAGAGCTCGGGGGCCTCGAGATTCAGTTCTTCGATCCCGAGCGCGACCGGTTGATCTGCGAGCTCGACTACGGCCTCTGGGCACCTGAAGTGTGGCGAATGATCTCCACCGGGAGCGGGCGTTACCGGTTTCCGGGACCGCCCGGCAGCCTCGACGCGGCAGTCGCCTGGTATGGCCCGATCACCTCGATCCTCGTTGTCTCCCTCGGATGGTCGGACCCCGGGACGGGGCTGAAGGTTTGGTACGACCAGGGCCGCCCCGACTGGGACATCCGCTTTCAGGTTCTCAACCGGCTCTGGGGCGACCGACTGGACTACTACGCGGCCTGGCTTTGGAAGTTCGGGGCCGAATACCTCGCTGGCAAGCCGTGGCTCGACGGTTCGCTGACCGAGCGAGTGGATGTTGACCAACGCTGGTTGCGCGGGGTGGAAGAGAGAGCGCAAAGGGAATCTCATACACCACTCCTCGGTGGGAGCGACGCGCTTCACCTCTCGATGCACCTGCTTGATCCGCCGAACGGATTCCCTGGGGACCCTTCCTCCGGAAGCCCTGGCCTCGTTATCGGCGAATCTTCGAAGCGAACGATGGTCTTCTTCGCTCGGAGCTTGAGAACCGTGCTGGAAGGGATGGATGCGGTTCGGAGTGAAATGCCGAAGCGGTCCGACGGGAGGTCGTGGCGGGTGCACGTGGTTGCCGAGGACGTCGGCCGACTCGGCGAATTTCGACTGTCGCGTGAGAGCGGCCGCTGGTTCTCTGGGCGCCATCGCTATCACCAGATGGGCATCACCAACGTCGATCACGCTTAGGAGGCGGACATGGCGACGTACGACAGAACGTTTCTCTTGATCTGGAACCCGAAGAAGTGGCCACCGTTGGAGGACCTCGAGCAGTTCGAGCAGGCCTGGGATGAAATGGCCGCTGGAATCGACTCAGAGGTCTGGACGACGAGCTGGTCCTTCGGCACAGCCACTGAGAACTCCGACGTCCAGATTGGTGATCGCATCTTCTTTCTAAGGGTTGGGGATCATGCGCCTCGGGGGATTCTCGCCAGCGGTCACATCACGTCCGACCTGTACTTCGATCGAACGTGGGAGTCCGAGCGGTCGGCGAAGCAGGTTCCCTACGTCGACATCGAGTGGGACCGGGTTGAGCCGCTCGACGCGGAGCTGCCGGTCGAGGTCCTGAAGGACCGGACCGGCTGGCACTGGTGGATCATGAAGAGCGGCACCCGGGTTCCGGAGGACGTGGCGGCGACAGTCGAGCAGCTATGGGCCGCTCACAGTCGCCTTGGAATCAGCGATGCTCTTCCTCTCGATCAGGCTTCGGCAGCCGACCAGGCTGACGTCCAGGGGCTCAGGGTCCCGCCGTCGGCCTTGCCGCTGCCGAGGTTAGGAAAGCGCGTCACCGTAAAGCGGATCGTCGACAAGCCCGGAGTCTCGATGTTCTCGCGGGCCATGAACCTCGAAGAGGAGCTGGTCCAGCGATACATCAAGCATCTTTGGTCGAAGACATCCGTCGGACGTACCTACTACCAGCGGAAGGCAGGTGGAAGGCCGTACATCTCCGACGTCTATGACATCGATGGCGAGGTGCTGATCGAAGCGAAGAACCGGAGCACCACCGGCGCCGTCCGAGGGGCCGTTGGTCAGCTCTTCGACTACGCGAGGTTTCACGACACGCGTCCGACGCTCCGGCTCCTTCTCCCAAGAAAGCCAAGTGACGACAACCTCGACTTTCTTCGAGCGGTCGACGTCGAAGTCGCCTACGTCTCAGGCAAGGCGAAGAAGACCTTTACGCACTGTACGCCATGACGGGCAGCTCGGCGCCGCGGATCTCGATGATCGAAGTTGCGACGTCGCTGACAGCTCGGAGGATCTCGTCGGGCTGACCGGAGGGGTCGAGGGTCGTCACCCGTAGTCGTTTCCCGCTACCGGGCACCTCGTGGAGGGCGTCGGTCTCTTCCCCGGCTGCGTAGACGAGGAGCCCCTCTTCGAGTTTGGTCGCAGTGACGTAGGAGTGGAGTTGGTAGAGGTCTGGGTGCAGGATCCCGGCAGCGTTCGTTCGCTTGTACTTCACGTCGCCGACGAAGACGCAGCGCTCTCCCTCCCACCAGCTGAGGTCCGGCTCCAGTCCGATCTTCCGGTCAGCATCGAGGAAGAGGCGTCGGCCTGCCGCATTCTGGGGAAACTGCGACTCGGTTAGCCCGAGCGCCTCACGCAGGGCGACGGTGACGAAGTCCTCGAACACCTGGTTCATGTTGATCAGGAAGGTCGCGGTACTGACCGATCCAGCGCCCGCCTCGCTCGAAGACCGACCGAGGACCACGAGGGCAAGCAGGACCGCCGTCTTGTAGTGGGCGTTCAGGCGGTTGAAGGCCGGCGTCGGCAGACGGTTCGGATCGAACCGTCGGTAGGAGACGTTTGCAAGAAGCTGTGCGGTCGACCTGAGCTCACGAGCTGCCGTCTCATCTCGGAAGGGGAGCCTCTCCAACTCGATGAGCGCCGACTTGAGGATCTGGTTGAGGAGGTTGTCCTCGGTGAACTCGTCGTAGGACACCTCGATGGGGAGAAGCCGCCCGTGGTGAGTCCTCATCTGGTCGCTCCACCGGACTCGGCCCTTCACGGTCAGGAGGGATTCCTCTCTCACTTCGTAGGCCTGGATGACCCCGGCTCGCAACGCGGAGCGGACCGCTCGGGTGAGGATCGTCGCCATCGCGTCCACGAGCGTCTGGTCCGAGCGCATTGGCGCAGTGAGGTCGGCCCACATGTCCGGCTGAAGTGAGTACGACACGAGAAAGAGCAGGCGCTCGATCCCGATTTTCGGCTGGATCTCGACGACGAGGTGATCGTCGCGCACGATGCCGACCGATGACCCCGGTTTCAGTATCCATTCCCCGTCCCGGTCACCGGGTGTGGTGGAGACGGACGGGACGAGCTTGCGGAGTCGACTCAGCTCCTCGGAAGTGAGCGATGTCGTCGACGGTCGGTGCTCAGTCAGCCGTAGGTGGCGCATCATCTTCGGCTTCGACGTCGCTTCGTGGCTGGCCTGTTAGCTCGCGGCGGAGGGACTCGAGCGAGAATGCATCGAGTCGATCCGGATCCCCGAAGAAACGCTCAGCGAGGTAGGGGAGAACGGCGTGGCTCCACAGCAGGGGGATCTCCTCCGCGGTGAGTCCCTCCCGCATGAAGTAGCTGGGGCCGACGGCGCCGTCGGCGTCACCGAGCTTTGTGTTCGCGAGGTCGAGAACCTCCGCGATCCACTGGAGGTCCGGAGCGGTCTTCTCCAGGTGGCGGTCGAGCAGCCCGGCTACCGGTGGCCGGTCAGGGAAGAGGTCGACGAAATGGAAGCGGCGTCGCAGCGCCGAGTCCACGAGTGCGATCGACCGGTCCGCCGTGTTCATCGTCCCGATCACGAAGAGATTGCGCGGAAGGCCGAACGGCTCCTCGTCGTACTGGAGGGTGACCGTCTCGTCCCGGTACTCGAGGAGGAAGTAGAGCTCGCCGAAGACCTTGGCGATGTTGCCGCGGTTGATCTCGTCGATGATCAGGAAGTGCGGGGCCCGGGGCGCCTTCTGTGCCCGGCGGGCCGCTCTGATCAGCGGTCCCGACCGGAGCTCGAACCCACCGTCGCTTTTCGGGCGGAAGCCCTGGACGAAGTCCTCGTAGGCGTAGGACGGATGGAACTGCACGAGCTCCACCGAGCCGTCCTCGCCGGCGAAGTGCTTCGCGAACCGCCGCGCGAGGTACGTCTTGCCGGTTCCGGGCGGTCCCTGGAGGATGACCTGGGAGCGATGTTCGAGAAGCCAGGTGAACGTGTCGAGGAAGCCGACATCGATCAGCAGGTCGGAGGCGAGCTTGCTGAGATCACCGACAAGAAGCGAGTCGGCCGTGGTCTCGGGTCCATCCGTCTGGTCGTCGCCGTCCGGTGGCGCTGGCTGGGCCGCCTCCTTCTCGTGGTGGATGACTCTCCACAACACGCCCTGCGCGTCGAGGCGGTCCCGCAGCTCGAGCCCCCGGCTAGCGGACTCCTCGAGCATCTGATCCAGAAGCGCGATCGCGTGGTCATAGGTGGCGACCTCATCGGACCCGTCCGGCGGTGGCGTGGTGCTTGTCAGCTTGTAGAGATCGCCGAACGCCGTCGCCCGGTAGACCGGGTAGTTCTCCGGGTCCAACGCCAACAACATCAGCGCTCCGAACGACGCCCGCGTCCCGGGACCCGAGACGACGGTCTCAGGAAGCCGGTCGAGGAACGCAGCCATGTCATCCAGGTCTGCCTCGTTGTCGCCCCAGACTGCCCTCAGGGCATCCCCGGCGTCTTCCGGCTCGGCGATGGCCCATTTCGCAAGGTCATCCGTGGAACGCCACGCGGTCAAGTTGTTGGAACCGCTCTGGATCGCCCGGCGGAACAGCTGCGGCCATTCGTCGTCGCCGGCGAGAAGCGCGGACCGGACGTCTCGCAGACGGCCTGCGATCTCCAGCTTGTACTCCCGCTCGTCGGCGTCGAACGTGTCGTCGAACTGCACCTTGGCCAGCTCGACGACCTTGTCCCACGCTCCGATCTTCTTCGGGTTCCACTTCGTCTCGATGGTCGGGTCGTAGTAGTCGAAGCCGGGTCCGAACTCGGGTTCGAGCTGTTGCCGGATCTCGTAGAGGGCCCTGTCCAGGTCACCTGGAACGACGGAAAGCCGAGCGGAGAACGCCTCCTTGATTCGACGTTTGTGGTCCCGCGAGAGGATCGCCTCAAACTGGTCAGGGTGGATGAGGTGAAGGAGGCCTGACCTCTGAGGGAACGCCGGATTGCCGGCGAGGTCCGCCGTGAGTTCCGAGAAGGCCCACGGGTCCTCGACAAGGTCCCGGCGTTGACTGGTGTCGAGAGTCCAAAGGTGCGAGCCGAGCTCGACCAGGAACTTGAGCTGGAGGTCACGCTTCGTCATGAAGTACGTGCCCGTGTGGACCAGGCCGGTCCCTAGTAGCTCCAACTTCGCATCGGGCACGGAATCAAGAGGGGCGCCCCAGCCGAGAATCGTGTCGAGCTGCTCCTGCTTCGTATTTGCGGTCATCTGGTGCGCGGCCAGGAAGTAGACGTAGAGAAGCTCTGCCATCAGCTGTCGACCCGCGGGCGAGACGTCCGCCATCTGGCCTTCCAGCTTCGCCATGAACGAGGCATCACCGTGCTCTGGGGCCTTGACAAAGCGGTCCATCAGCTCGGCGAACCTGTCGCTGGTCCAGACCTCGGCCCCTTCGATGAAGAGGGAGCGGCCTGCGATCAGACACTCCTCCCGGAGGGCCTCGCCCTCCTCGTAGACGATCTGTCTGTCCGCTTCCCGCATTCGCGCCATCGTCGCTCCCTCGCCCGGCCGTTGACTCCTTCTAGCCGATCATCGTGACGGATGTGTCGTGTCCTCTCCGACGCGTACGGTCACAGGGTGAGGATTGCCACCTGGAACCTCGAGCGGAGGCGGCCGACGACGCCGACGGGGCGCGCTGCTCTCGCACATCTCGCGGCCGTGGCACCGGATGTGGCGGTGCTCACCGAGGCGCATCTCGATCATCTCGGAGATGGGTGGCACCGCGCATCGGCCGGGCCTGCCGGTCTGTCGCACCTGGGCGACGACGAGCGCAAGGTTGTCATTGCGAGCCGCATGCCGCTCAACGACGTCGAGACGTCCGTGTGTGACGACAGCGTTCCTGGCAGGTTCGTAGCGGCGTCGGTCGACTCCCCGTTCGGCCCGGTTCGCACCGTGGGCGTCTGCATCCCGTGGTCGCACAGCCGGGTCCGATCGGGAGAGGCCACAGCGTGGGCCGACCATCGCCGGTACCTCGACTCGCTGGGCAGGTATATCTCAGCGTTGTCGCCGAATGAGAAGGTGATCGTCGCCGGGGACTTCAACCAGCGTATCCCACGCACGCGCCAGCCCCGAGATGTCGCCGAACGTCTCGCAGCGATCCTCGATGATTTCGCGATCCCCACGGCCGGTGAGGTTCCGGGAGTCGAACGGCGCCTCATCGACCACGTCGCCGTTCGGGGCCTGACTGTCGAGTCCGTCGAAACGTGGCCCAACGACGCTGGCGGCGTGCGGATGAGCGACCACGACGGCGTCGTCATGGATCTCAGGCACCTGTCACGGCCCTGACCTACCCTCCGGTTATGGCCTCACAAGTGCGGATATGGGCTGTCGGCGATGATCAGCCGAGCCGGGTCGAGCGGTCAGCGATGGCCAAGGAGCTCGACTTCGAGGACTGGGTGGCGGCGAACCCCACGATGCTCTCGGATGGCCTCCGGGTAGTGGGCCGGCAGCTGAAGGTCGATGGGGGATACCTCGACCTGCTCTGCCTCGACGTGCATGATCGCTGGGTCGTCGTCGAACTCAAGCGCGACCGTCTCTACCGGGAGGTCGTCGCGCAGGCGCTCGACTACGCAGCCAGCATCAGGGATCTCGACGGAGAGGCTCTACGCGAGCTCTGCGCATCTGGTGCAGGGAAGCTTGCGGGGCCTACCGACGTCATGTCTGCAGTCGATACCCAGTTGGCCAACGACGAAGAGGACGAGCGGGAGATCGCGATCATCGTCGCCGGTGCCGGGGTAGACCCTGGGCTGGAGCGCGTCGCGAACCTTGTTGCAGCGTTCGACCTTCCACTGAGGGTCATCTCCTTCGAGGTGTTCGAGCTCGCGAGCGGCGAGCAGCTCCTCGTGCGCGAGGTGATCGAGGACGAAGAGGACCAGCCGACGAAGCAGAAGACCAAGAAGCGTTCCGTCGACGACATCCGCGCTCTTGCAGCGAGCGCAGGGCTCCAAGAAGGCTTCGATTGCATTGTCGACGCAGCCCAGCAGGCGGGTCTCTTCCCGCGCCCCTACACGCGGAGCATCATGATCACGCCCGCCAGTCACCGCAACCGGTTCCTCATTGTGCTGACGCCCGAGGCGGGAAAGGGCCTGCGCGTCAACCACGGCCCAGAAGCGTTCGCGGAGTTCTTCGACGGGGTCACGGCTGAGTCGGTGGAGTCAGCGCTCGGGCCATCTGGTAACCGGTGGTACTCCGGCCCGGAGCTCATGGAGATCGCCGCTCTCTACGTTGACTTCCTCTCAGAGCTGCCGGACGAGGACGCGCCCGACAATGGCGCGAAAGCCAACTTCGAGACGATTTCGAAGATCGCAGCCTGTGTGGAGCCAGGGGAGTGGACCACCTACGGAGATCTCTCGAGAGTGGCGATTGGGGGCTCGTCCGCCGCAATGTCGATCGGCAACATGGCAGCCAACAATGATGACTTCCCGAACCCGCATCGCGTTCTCAATGTGCGTGGTGCAGTTCCTCCTGGATGGAGGTCACAAGATGGAGGGGGTCCGGAGGAGTGCCGGAGGCGTCTCGAGGCGGAAGGAGTCCAGTTCCTCGAAGATGGTTCAGCGGATCCCCAGCAGCGGCTCGATGTGGATGTGCTCGCCTCGCGCGTCACCCACTCCGACGACAGCTGAACAAGGTCTGGTGGGCACTTGAGTCTCGAAGCTTCTGGTAGCCGAGATGTCTGGGAACTGCCGGAGCCGGTAGCAGCACCTCGCGCTGCAATCGGGGACGGTGAACACGTGTCGGCGCTGCCGGCGAGTGGCCGGGGCATCGTCAGCAGGAATCTGAGCGCAATGAGAGCACGGCCGTGATCATCCGCCCCGAGCTTGTGGCACAGGCGCTCCGTGACCTTCCTGACGAGTTCACCTCTCACGACGTGATCGAGCATCCGAGCGTCATGCGAGCTCACCCGAATGTAGACCGGTCGCAGTTCGCTATCGCACTGAGCAACATGGCGCACGAGGTCGGCATCGAAAAGGTCGACCGGAGGAGTCGCGGGGCTCAGGTTTGGCGGAAGAGGGGGGCCGCCCAATGCAATGAGCCGAATGAGATCAGGCCGCCCGTGCGAACAGGACACTGGAGGTCACTGCAGCTGTTGGAGGCGACGGCCGACGTGCGTCTGTTCCTTGACCGCTACGAGGCGGAGCTCGGTAGCCCGGTCTACCTCCGCCCGGCTGAACGGGGCCTGACGGTTGTCCCTCTCGCTCCGACTTCGCCGAAGCTGGTGGGGATCGGCAGGGAGGTGACTTCTTCCAGCGGCTTGTCCGTAGACCCGATCGAGTTGGCGACTGCTGTCGCCAGCTGGCGCGTCGAGGCCCCAAGGGCAGAGGTGAAGCCCGAGGAGCAGTTCTCCATCTCGATGATGTCGGCGGCATTGCGATCGCGCCTGACACTGCCGCTCGACGGCGTCTTGTTCGTCTGCAACGAGTGGCGACTACCGAGCGGGCAACGCGTCGACCTGGTCGGCGTCCGTCCAGAAGATCGACGTCTCGTTGTAATGGAACTCAAGCGGAAGGATGACCTGCTGCCCTCTGCGCGCCGCCAAGGGACAGCGTACGCCGAGCAGGTCGCCGCGGCCGGCGATGAGCTCCTCGCGTTCTTCGGGCGCCTCGCCCGGGCGATGGGGGGCCTGTATGGCGCCCCGGCTCTGCATGAGGACTTCGAGATAGACGGCCTACCGCCACTCGTGGCCGTCGGGTCGGCGGAGTCTCGGCGGTTGTCGTGGTGCGTCGAAGGCTAGAAGTTCGGTGGGGACCACCGATAGGCGATGCACCCGTCGAGGTAGTGCTCCGTCTTCTGGGTGAGCTTCTTCAAGCCGTACTCCCGAAGAACGTGCCGCTGCTCAGACTCGTTCAGCCGTCCGCTGAAGCCGAGTGACTCCGCGAGCGTCTTGATCTCACTTCGGGGAACCTCGTGGATCTGGCGAGGACCGAGTTGCCGCACGATGACGAACGGGCGGCCCGGAACGACGACTGTCTTCTCGAGGTCGTCCTCCACGTCGTCGTTGAGCGTGGAGAGATGGCCACGCTGCTCTTGCGCACGGAATGCGTCGAGATAGAACCTCCTCATCTCGCGGCCAACCCTGCGGTTTCCTGATGCCTTGGCATGTACCTGGAACAAGAAGAGGACGTGCATCGGGCCCTCGGCTGACGCGATCTCGACGAGCTCCTCGCCTATCCGGGAGATGGCGCCATCGTGCACCGAGTGCAGCGACCGCGGTGTCCATGGCGAATACTCCGAGAGCAGCCTGCTGCTCTTCTTCAAGGATCCTGGGTCGAGGTCCTCGGTTAGCTCGGGCGCCACCTCGCGAGTCGGGGGCGCTATTGCAGGAGCAGCGTCGTCAGGAGCGGAGGGAGCGTGTTCGACCTCTGTCGCTGCGGCGATGGCCTCTGTTGCGAGCCTAGGCGGCTGCGGTCCCGGTTCGACCGAAGAAGCCACCGGCGTACCGACCGGCTCAGGTGGGTCGATCTCGCGCCGTTCGGCCATGGTGGGGGCAACTCGTCGCGTTGAGAGCTCCACACCGCCGCTCGCCCAGTCGCCGGTGGGAATCTCGAGCTCATCGAGCCTTGCCCACAACGGTTCCAACGCCGCCTTGCGGTCTCGATAGAAGCTGCTTCCGCGAATCCGCTCGAACGTCCATCCCGCACGCTCGAGGATCTGCTGACGGGCCCGGTCGGCGTCCCACTGATCAGCGGTGTGCCACCGGTCGCCGTCGCATTCGACGGCTAGAGACCGGCTCGGTCCTTCGACCACGATGTCGATCCGGTAGTGCCCAACCTCGTGCTGGACCCGCACGGTCCGGTAGCCCCGCTCGAGAATCTCGCGGAGGACAGCTGACTCGAAGGGCGACTCCGTCAGCTCGTCGAGGTTCGCCATCGTCTCGTCGAGCGCTGATGGGTCCGTGCAGTGACGGATGAGCTCTGCGCGAGGGTCGCCATTCGGGAAGTCCTCGGGAGGGATCGAGTGGACGACCCACATCTGATCCTTCGCCCGGCTCGCGGCCACGTTCATTCGTCGCTCAGACTTGCGGTCGGTGAACGTTCCGATGCGTCGACCCTCGGGGCGATCGACGACGGTATTCAACACGATCACGTTGCGCTCATCACCCTGGAAGTCCGCCGCTTCGCCACAGCGGATCCGGCGCTCCTCGAGGACTTCGGGGCCGAGGCGGTCGATGAGAAGCTCCTGAACCCTCAACGACTGTCGCTTGCCGAGCAGTGCGATGACGCCGAAGGTCATCCCGTCGTAGTCTCTGTCGGCGATGAGCTCCGCGATGAGGTCGACGGTCGCGAGTGCCTCGGGCTCGTTGACGTCGCCGTCCCGGAATCCATCGGGAACGAAGACAGTGCCGAGCGGCTGCCAGCTCGGAGAAGGTGCCCTGTCCCGCAGTGGGATCATGTCGCCGTAGTAGCGACCGTTCGAGAACCGGATGATCGCCGGTAGGCATCTGAAGTGTTCGCGGAGTGAGACGACCTCGGGGAACTTCTGCTTCGACACGTCATAGAGGCTGTTGTCGCCGTCGAAGAGAGTGCGCGAATCGCGCACCTCGTTCAGATGGGCATCGATCAGGTTGAATACTCCCTGCCGCTCGAGTCCGACGTTCTCCGGACTCGTCTGCTGGTCGTCGCCGACCACGATCGCTCGGTTCGCAAGAGCAAGAACGGGAGTCCCGAGGAGGCCGATCTGCGACGCCTCATCGACGATCAGGACGTCGAAGGGAGTGGGCGACGATGGGCGAAAGCTCTCCAGCGCCCGGCTGATGGGCATGATCCAGACGGGAACAGCATCTTTGGACTCGTTGAGCGCGTCCCGCATCTCGCGCCGCCACCGGGCTGCGTACTTGCCGCCTGTCTTCCCGTAGCGCTTCACGGCCGTGAGGTACTTGTTCAGGGCCATGCGATTGGCGTCTGTGAAGTTCCGAGCGAGCCCTCTCCATGCCTTCGCAGCAACGAGCCGCTCCATGGCGGTGCGGCGTTGGCGTGCCAAGTGCTCCAACTGCCGCTGGAGTTCGCCAGTCGACGGAAGTGCAGCAATCGAATCGAGCCAGCATTCGAGTTGGCGCCAGGTCCATGCGCGTTCGACGATGCTTGGCTGGGGAAGGTCGGGCTGGCCCATCGTCTCGAGCTGTCTCAAGAACTTCGGAGCAACTTCGTGCAAGCGATCGCTCAGCTGCCGGCGACGTTCCGCTCTGGTTTCCAGCGCTGCGAGGCGCGCAGCCTCGCTTACCGTCTGGTCCCACGTTTCCCACCGCTCACTTTCGAGGGCTTCGCGCAGCTCGTTCCAAAGTGGTGAGACTTCGCCGCCGCTCTTGTTGGCGAGGTATCGCCTCAGGTCGTCGAAGTAGGCGGTAAGTGCGCGTTCACGGGCTCGCCGGCTCACAACGCCCAGCGTCTCTGCCAGCCGGTCGAGGTCCTCGACATCGGGGTCTGCGGGACACTGGATTCCCATGGCGCGGACTCGCTCGGAGAGGGCGGGCCACTCGTCCGGGATCCAGTTGATCGCTCGGGTGAGACCGTCGAGGTGCTCTTGGACAGCGTCCTCAGCCGGGCGCCCGCCGTCGAGCTCCGGCCCGCCGACCCGGCTGGTTCCGTTGTGCCACCGCCGTGTGAGTTCGCGCTGCCGGTCCTGCCGGTCGAGTGCCGCGACACAAAGATCGACCTCGTCAGCCGTCCTCGGAAGGTGACCGTCGACGGTGCATTGGTCGAGCGCACGTGATGCTGTGCGCTGCACCCACGACACGCCCTTGCCGGCCGAATACCGCTGCCGCGCATCCCGTAGGCCCTCATCCAGCTCAGGGTCTCGATCGCCAGGAACGGCCACCTCGTGCGCAGCTGTCTGTCGTCGAAACGTGACGGCCGCTTCCCGAGCGGCGCTGATGCCGTCGGCGAATTCCTGCCACTCTCCGCGGCCGATGGCCGCAGCGGACTCCTGGCGCACCTTGTCGAGCCACGTGCCACTGACCTTTCTCATCCAGTCGGCACATTCGGTGACGTCCTCGTGGAGCCCTGTCAGCATCTCGTGCCCGGCATCGAGTTGTTCCCAGGACTCAATGCCATCTTCGACCGTTGCGAGGGTGGACCGCAGGTCGCGAAGTTCTTGTGCAAGCCGGGCGAGTTCGCCGCCGGAGGCGAGGTCTGCGGGTATCGGACGCTCGAGTGCGCATGCGGCGACATCGTCGACATCCAGATGCGCCAAGAGATCCAACAGGGTCGCCCATTCGCCGGGGTCCAGAACCGATGGTCGGTCGAGTGGGAGGACGTCCGGGATGAACGACAGCTCGCCCTGGTGTTCCGCAACCCACTCGGCTACCCGGCTGGGCGTTGCCGGATCGCCAACCGGGAAGGCTCCGGTGAGGCGCTGTGTCTCTGCCGCTCGCGCCTCACGTAGCTGATTGGTTGCGAGGGCCACGGTGGCGTCGATTTCCTGTATTTCGGTCGCGTATGTATCTATGTCGCGAGCTACCTCGCGCTCGTCATAGGCCGAGACCCTGTCCTGAATCGTGCTGATTGCACGCTCCATCGCCGTATTGGCTGCAGTGCCGCCCCCGCCGATGGTCACCGAGAGCTCGCGCACGGCCGGGGGAAGCTTTTCGTTGAGAACTGCGAGCGCCTGTTCCTTCTCCGCCGTTACGAGGACCCGTTTCCCCTGAGCGACGAAGTGGCAGACAAGATTCGCGATTGTGTGCGACTTGCCCGTTCCGGGTGGGCCCTGGGCTGTCACGCCCGGCCGGTCCCGGGCGAGCCTGAGGATGCGCTCCTGCTCGCTGTTCGCCTCCTTGGGTAGATAGAGGGTGTCGTCGCGTGGAGTCGCGGATGTGGATGTCGACTCGAAGAGCTCGATGGGTAGCTCGGACGGACGCTCCGTGACGAGTGACGCGAAGGGGAGCGATGGGGTCTCTCCCGACTCATAGAGCTGTCGTTGAGCCTGGAGGAAGCCGAGGTAGTCGGCCTGGCGGCGTCGTAGGTAGATGACCCATTCGTCGTGGACGATCGCTGACCCGGCGGCCGGGCCCGTCGGGTCACGCTC
Source organism: Acidimicrobiales bacterium (assembly GCA_040219085.1). Taxonomy (NCBI): domain Bacteria; kingdom Bacillati; phylum Actinomycetota; class Acidimicrobiia; order Acidimicrobiales; species Acidimicrobiales bacterium. The sequence goes on along the minus strand of JAVJTC010000021.1, from coordinate 27,749 downwards.
GCCATCGTGGTCGATGAGGCGGAGGAGGTGGTCAAGAAGCGCACCGCGCTCCTCCGGACCCCAGATATCGACATCGAGTGTTGCTGGGTCAGTCCGGACCTTCAGGAACCCTGCGTGGTCGGCAAGCTTCACGTCCGAGAGGAACGTCGCCTCGATAACCGGGGCGCCATCCGGCGAGACCTGAAGGCGCCCGTTCGAGTCGACGTCGATGGTGACCGGGACTGTGACCAGTGGGTGGTCGATGCGGCCCTGCTCAACTGTCCAACGGAGTCGCCCGAACCCCCAGACGAGCTCGAAGCTGTCCTGGTCCCGCTCGAGGCGAGACCTGACGGCATAGAGGTCCTTGTAGAAGACGCGAGACCGCTCGACCCGCTTCCAGCGTCGGGACCACTGCTCCCACTCGTTGTCGATCCAAGTATCCAACGCAATCGCGGCGTCGAGCGCTTCTTCGGTGGCGTCGTCGTCCAGGCTGATGTCTGGTGGCTGGTGCGGCGAGAGCTGCGACTTGTCGATCCAGCCAAGAAGATGATCTGGGATCTCGGGCCTGGATGGGTGTTGGACGAGCTCTGCCGTCAACCAGGCGTCTGCACTCGGGGATAGATGCACCCCTGGACCGTCGGGCAGATTGGACTCACGGCTTCGAAACTCGCCGAAGTCTGCGATGTCTCGGATCGGAGGTCGCGCAAGGCGGTAGTAGGCCTCGAGAAAGTCGATGAGGGCGGCTACGTTGTCGAGCCCATCCGGGCCCTCCTCAATCGTTCCTTCTGCCACGCCCCACCACTCCGAGTCGATCTGCATCGCTTGACTTCTTGCACCGTAGAACAGCCGGGTTGGAGCCGACGTAACGCGCGGTACCGGGGAGCCGTGACACACGCCCCACCTCGTCCGGCGAGGACTGCGAGCTCGGCATCAGCTGACTTTCCGGGGCTTGTGCCTGCGCGGAGCGGAGCGAGAGACGAATAGGCGCCCTGCCGTCTTCGTTCCCCCCGTGCGGTTCTGAGCTGTCCCATCCGTCGGCCTGGGTGGGGGCGGCATGACGAAGGCATGGTCGGCGGTCGCGAGGAGTGGTGCCGGCTGCGGAGAGCCGGGCGTCATCTGGTTGAGGTAGTCGCACAGCTCTTCTCGAGGAGCGGTAAGAGAGAAGTCTCGGACGTCGTCGGCAACCGTTGTGACTTCATCGAGGAACTCGCCGTGTGCGCCCCGTCCCGGATCCTCGGAGGTGTCGTGGATGTAGAGGATTGCGAATCGAGCAAGGCGCCCATCGTCCTTGCGCCGAAGGACGCGGCCCATCCGCTGAATCATCTGTCGCCGTGACCTGCTCGCGGCCAGGATCACTGCGAGGTCGGCGGCCGGCACGTCGATGCCTTCGTCCAACACCTTCGGTGCCGTGATGACCTGGAGCCCGCCACTCGCGAACTGTTCTAGGACCTGTCGGCGTCGCTGAGCATCGAGCTTCGAGTGAATCGGCTCCGCCCTGATGTCATGCTCCCTGAGGGCACGGGCAGCATCGTCGGCAGCGTCGACGGTTTGGGTGAAGACGATCGACCGGTCAGCTTCACGAAAGCTTTGGACGAGGCGTGCGAGGTGCTCGCGCTTCGTGGCCGTCTCCGCAAGGATCCTGCGCCGTTCCGCGAAGTTCTTCAAGAAGATCCGGGCCTTGAGGGTTTGGTTCCCGTGCCACTCCTCCGAGAGGGCCTGGACGTCCTTCATGAACTCACCGAATGGCTCGGCCCGGGCGTGCCCCTTGTCGATCAGCCACCACTGAGCATCGTTGGCCGCGTCGTTCGCCTCCTCGTACGCCTCCCGGTCCCCCGCAGCGAAGGGAACAGCAACGAGCGCAACTTTGAAATGGGCCGTGACTTCGTCATCGATGGCCCTGTCGTAGCCCATCTCAAAGCAGGTGGACCCGAAATATGGATCGAGGTGCGAGGCGTTGCCGTCGTCTGAACGTGCATACGTCGCGCTGAGCCCGAGCCGCCATGCGAAGCGTTCATCGAGCGCCTTGGCGTTCTCCACGGAGCCGTACCTGTGGCACTCATCGGCGACGAGGAGAGCCCCGCGGCCTGGGTCGCCGAGGTCGCGGGATCGGGCGGAGTTCACGACGGCGACGATGATGTCGGAACGGGCCCACGTTGCTGACCGCCCGTTCCCGAGTAGTCCCACCCGCGCTCGCGGAATCTCGCACCGGAGCTGATCCGCCCATTGGCGCTGCAGCTCGATCGACGGCACGACCACGAGGACATGGCCCCCTACCTCGATCGAAGCACGGGCGGCTGCCATTCCGACGACTGTCTTGCCGGTACCTGTCACCGCTTCGACAACGCCTCGGTGCTCCGCCGCCTGCCAGGCTGCGAGCGCCTCTGCTTGCCATGCGTAGAGTCGACGCCGGGACGTAGACCGACGTGACGGGACGCTGGCCGGCCCTCGCTGTGGTTCATCCCGCTTCACAGCCGGTGTGGCGGCCGCTGCCTTCAAGCGCCACCGCGGAGGGGTCTGACCGTCGTTCGCGAACATGTCGCCGTTGGAATACAACGCTGAGTTCACCTGCGACTTTTCGAGCTGCAGCCCCTTGTGTTGGAGGAGCCTCACGACCTCCTTGGCGGTCAGCGACCGCTTCCGGTCGAGAAGCTCGCTGATTTCATGCGCCAGCTCCCACTCGTTTCCCATTGGCGAATCGACCCCGAACCTGGTCCGCGTCCTGAATCCGGAATATCGGCACAGCGGTTCGGTTCTTGAATCGGCAGCGTCAAGTCAGCGAGGTTCTCAACGCCAGGCCGGGCCTAGCTTGGAGCGGTCGGGCCAGTCCGACCGAGGGGGTGGTGGCTTCCTCGTGTTGGGGCGATCGATTGCGGTCGTCGTAGAGGTCCCGACACCCCGTGTCATGACGACCGAGTTCAGTTCGGCGTCGTAGCTCCAACCGCGCGAGCAGATCGACATGAACTGGTCCGTCTCCCACTTCACGCCGATGAACCAGCCTCCGCACGGGGGTCTGACGGTCGAGGCCGTCGACGCGTCGCCGCACGATGCAGGAGGCGTTCGCATGAGCGACCACGACGGGGTCTCTCTCGATTTCAGGCCCTAGGTGCCGATGCGCACAGAACCCGACAGCGACAGGGCCCTCAGCTACTCGCGCCAGTACACGCCGACGTCGTGACCGTCGGGATCGGTGAACGTCGCTGACACGGAGGTTGTGGATTCGTGCCGGTCCGTCGCCGGGACCCCGGCCCCGAGAAGCCAGTCGATCAGATCCACCGCTGCCCGGCGTGAAGAGCAGGGCAACCCGAGCTGGACGCCGGTCGTGGGTGTCGTAAATGGCCCCGCGGGTCGCAACGCGAGTTCGAAGCCATCCTGGCTGGTGACGACCACGGCGCCGGTGGGCAGGGTTCTCCTGTCGCCGTCGAAGGCAAAGAAGCTTGCGTAGAAGGCAGCCGACCGCTCGGGGTCGGCAACGTCGAGGTTGACCCGGCCGGGCCTCGGAACCGGTGGCCGGGGAGGCGGTTCTGTATCGGACCGGTGACTCATCGCGCCGATCAGTTCGCCGGCGACATGGTGTCCCAGGTGTGGATCGACCAGGGCTACTTCCGGATGGACGATGTACTGGTTGCGCCTACCGACTCGCTGCCGTGTGAGGAAACCGGCATCTTCGAGTTCGCCGACGATTCCGACCACCGTGCGCTCGGTGACATCGAGCGCATCGGCGATGTCGCGGAGCCGCATCTCGGGGTCGGCCGCGATCGACAGCAACACGTGAGCGTGATTCGACAGCAGGGCCGGTGAGTCGGCCTGATCATCCGCCATGCGGAGAAGATAGTCCCGCGGCGTGATTCTCGGGGTGGTTCATGCGGGCTGAGGCGGCCTGAACTGCACGGATGGGCTGCCCTTCTCGCGATCGCCCTCTGCCGTGATCGCCACTTGTCACGGGGAGGCGGTACATGCCACTGGTTGGTTCGATACGAAGCGGTGGATGAAAGGGGCCGGACGATGGCAGGACTGGACGATCTGACAGGACGGTTGGCAGCGGCCATCGGGCAGTTGACCGACGAGACGCACCTGACGATCTCTCGGCCAGGCTCGGAGAACTACGTCGACGACGAGGGCCGGAACCGCTTCGTACAGTTCGCCCACTTCGGCGGCAACATCCGAGCCGAGAGCGTCGGGCCCATGTACCTCACCGCCGGCGACGGGCTGAGCACCGACGACCTTGCCGTGCTGAGGGGACTCGGCTGGCAGGACCCCGACGAAGGCGGCAACTACTGGCGCCACTGGGAAGTCCCGGTCGACTTCCACGATGTGGCATCGGTGACACTGGCCACCCTGGAGCGCGTCCACGGTGCGATTCACCCCGGCCAACTCGGCTTCGATGGGCCGCCGGAGGTTCTCGACGCAGTGGGTGCACGCTTCGAGACAGACCCGGATCACCGTTCGGGACCGACGTGGGTCGAGTACTCGGACTACGACCCCGATGCCACCGTGAGCTGTCCCCTCTGTGGCTGGACTGGCCGGGCCGGCGACCACGAGGAGCCGCACACCGACCTCCTCGATGTCAGCTGCCCGGACTGCGGCGAGATGATCCTGATCGCCGTCTACCCGACCCCAGAGGAGACCAGTCGAGGCGCGGTGGCACCAGTGAGCCCTTTCGGGTCAGAATCGAGCGCATGAACGCGGCGGCAGCAGACGGATTCGACGTCATCGGCGATATTCACGGGCACCACGGCGAGCTCGTCGCCCTGTTGGCCCGGCTCGGCTACACGGATGACGCCGGGCACTGGTCGCACCCCACCCGACGGGCGATCTTCGTCGGCGACCTCATCGACCGTGGCACCGATCAGATCGATGTTCTCCAAACCGTGCGTGCGATGGTCGACTCGGGTGCCGCCCTCGCGATCGCCGGCAACCACGAGTTCAACGCTGTCGCGTTCCACACGCCCCGGCCGGGCGGTGGGTTCTGCCGGCCACACATCAAGAAGAACCGCGATCAACACGAGGCCTTCCTGGCGGCGGTGGGTCTGTCCAGCGCCGAACACGACGAGTGGATCGGCTGGTTCCAGACACTGCCGCTTTGGCTCGAGCTCGATGGCCTGCGTGTCGTCCACGCGGCCTGGGACCAGCATGCGATCGACGTGCTCCGCGACTCCGCCACCCTGGGAGCGGGCAACACCTTGACTCCCGAGCTTGTCGTGAAGGCGACCGAGGGCCGCGCGGATGACGGATCACGCACCCCGGAATGGCGTGCCATAGAGCATCTTCTCAAGGGGCCCGAGGTCCCGATCGATCCCGCCTACGAGGACAAAGGCGGAAAGGAGCGAAAGCGCGCCCGCTTCCAGTGGTGGCGTCCCGACGCGGACACGCTCCGGCGTGGCGCGCTCATCCCTTCCGGCACCAAGACTGTCGACGGGGGCGACTACCCGCCTCTGCCCGACGATCCGATCGATCCCCCCATGCGCCCGTACACCGACGCAGTTCCGGTGATCTACGGGCACTACTGGGAAACCGGGGTGCCCGAACTCACCAGTCCGAAGACGGCCTGCGTCGACTACTCCGCAGGTAACGGCGAAGCACTCGTCGCCTACCGGTGGAGCGGCGAAACCCACCTCGACTCGGACAACTTCGAGAGTTCGAGGAGCCCTATCTGATCAGCTTGGCCAGCTCTGGGCCTTGTCGAGGTAGTAGTTCGAGAGCTTGCAGATCTCGGTGGTCGTGAGGTCTGGAAGCCTCCGGTAGCGGTACACGAAGTCGGGCTTGTAGCTGTTGAAGTCACCGGCGGTTTCGAGCTTCGGCACGCCATTGACCTGTCGGTCGACGAGTTCGGGGATCGGGTCAAAATCGAACCAGTCCCCGTAGTTGCGCTGGACGTACTTCTTCCGCGCATCGCCCTGATCCCCAGTGCGGCCGACGAGCTCCTCGCGTCCGCAGATGACTGCCAACCGCCACTGTCCTGCCTGGTATTGCCAGCCGAGACGATCCCCGTTGGCGAGTTCCACGAACGCGGCCAGCAGAGGGTTGCCCCTGGTGAATCCCGCCTCCCAGTCCACCGCCGGGTTCCTGGCACCCTCGGCGGCCTCCTGCACCAGCGCGATGGCAGATCGTGCGCGAAGTTTCGATATGCCGTCGTGCAGCCGTATCTCTTGGAGTAGCCCAGCGGCGTCAGAGGGCAAGCTGATGGGATCGTCGGTCTTGAGCCGCCCTGCGACGCCGACCAGCTCCGTCAGCATCCGGAGGAACTCGCTGTAGTGGTCGACGAGATCTCGCTGGTAGCTCGGCGCCGATCCTTCGTGAAGCCGGTCCGCTACGGCGCGGATCAGGTCCGCAAGGTCCGTGAACGACCGGTAGTGCCAGGTGGGTCCGTTTGGCGAGCTGTGGTACTCCCGCCAGCCTGGGTCGGTGAGGCTGAGCAGGATGAGCGTCGGGTCATGAAACCCGGCCAGATTGCCAGCCGCGTACCTGTCGAGCTGCATCTCGTCGGGAGGTGCGAACACCTTGTTCTCGACGATGAACGGCGCGAGTCCCGGCAGCTGAACGGCGAGGTCGAGCTGGTCCTTCTCCCGAAGCACCTTCGTGTCGTTGCCGTCACGGCAGGGGACCCATCGTTCGAGTTCGGCCGCCATCTCTCCTGGGTACGCCTCACAGAGCCAGCCGAGGAAGTTGGAATGGAAGAGTTCCTTGGAGTGAAGCGAGAGGTGGAGGAAGGGTTCCTCGTGAAGCTTCGCGCACAGTCTCTCGAGTCGATCCAAGTCCACCGGTTTCTGCCTTTCGCTTGCGAAGGTGTGGCACGGCGACCGAGGTTGCCAAGGGCTACGTCGCTCTCAGCTTGCGCTGTCGGTCCAGAGGGGCTCGATCTTCCTGACGTCAGCGATCAGCTCCTCGTTCGAGAAGCGGGGCCGCTGTATCGGCTGCCAGGCTTCGAACGTCTCCGGATCCGTCGGGTCGACGAGCCGCACCCGCTCGAACTTCGGGCCGACTGTTCCGTCCGCGGCGCGGCGCGTGTAGTGCAGGATGCCGCAGTTCGGAATCTTGTCGTCGTGGTCGATCCACTCCTTCACCTTCATCTTCTCCAGCCGGAACCGCATCGCCCACATGACGTCCTCGTGCGTGATGCAGATGACTCTGCCTCCGGCCAGTTCCCGGGCGAAGGTGGCGAACATCTCCCGAGCTCGGAGGTCGAGGTCGGGGATGCTTTCGCCGCACTCGGGCCGCCAGAGGAACGCGTTGCGTCGCTTCTGCTCTGACGAAATGGGGAACATCTCGGTGGTGAGGTCCCTGGAGCGGCCCTCCCACAGACCCCAGTCTCGCTCACGCACGAGCGGCTCGAGTTGCCAGCGGGCTTCGGCGAGACCGAGCAGCGCCGCTGTCTCCCTTGTCCTGGCGAAGGTGGAGCAGTAGTACCGGTCGAAGTGCTCGAGGCCGTTGTTCTTCAGCCAATCGCCCGCTGCGGCGGCCTGGGTGCGCCCCTTGTTGGTGAGACGCCACTCTGCGGTCGACCTGCGCCGGAACTCGGGGGTCATGAGACTGGTGTCTCCACCCTTCGCCGCATCGAGCGCACGGTTGCCCTCTGAGTGGCCGTGGCGGACGAGGACCAGGTCTTCGGGCATGCCTTCGGTCTGCGGCTTCTGCATCTCGGGATTCTTGCACTCTCAGCGACTCCGGATCCCGTGAGCACATGTCACAGTCGGCGCCCCGTGCGCCGCGAGGTCTTCCTCATCGATCAGGACGGCGACCAGAACATCGGCCTCGATCACGTGGTCGCCGACGTCGTCGCGACCATCGAGGCATTCCGGACCGAGGACCGTCAGGTCGTCGTGCACTGCCACGGCGGGGCGAGCCGCACAGGGCTCGTGCTGCGCGCCTGGCTGATGCGGACCAACGGGTGGGACGTCGCCACGGCCACCGAGTACCTGCGCGAACGGTGGCCGCACTTGGCGGAATGGAACGACGGGTTCAGCGAGTTCCTGGCGTCCTGGTCCTGAGTCCTCAGACCCTGATTCGTCAGAGTCTGATGATCTTGCCGAGCTTTCGGAGTCGCACGATGTTGCGTCCCACCTCGTCGCGCTGCTCCTCGGTCGCCCCCGCGCTGAACAGATCGGACTGCAGGGTCGACCCGCTCGCCGCGTTCTCGACGTCGTCCATCGTGGCGGTCTCCGGGTCGTACTCCGCGGCGGGGTAGACGTAGAGATCGTTCGACGTGCGTAGTTCTTCCACGACCTGTTCGACGGTGATGATGCCCCGTTCGAGTTCGATGGAGAGATCGTCCTCGGTCCTCGCGTTGAGGTAGTCCTCAGGGGTCATGGCGCGGTCGTCGCTGTTGCCCTCCCCGGTCATCTCCCGAGCCTTCTCCTCGGAGATCGAGTCGTAGTCCATGCTCTGCATGAACTTCCAGTAGTCGCCGCTCCACGGGACCCAGGAACCGCGCCGGAACACCTCGATCCGGTCGATGGGGCTGCCGAACGTCCGTAGGACCGAGCCGAAACTGGAGTGGACATACCACCCGTTGGGCTCGACTCGGTCGGGCTCCGCGCTTTGCGCCGGAGCCGGCGATGGTGTCGTCGCAGCGGCCTCCGGGCTCGGGGTCTCCGTCTTCGACGGCTCGGCCCCTTTAGCGGCCTGGGAAGGCCTTCTAGTCGCGCCGAGAGCGTCGAGAACGCCGGGTGGCCCGCCGAAGGCGAGTTGACTCAGGTCGGCGACGCCGTGGACCTGTTCGGCCGTTGCCAGCACCATCGCCGCCAGGCCGTCGCATGGGACCGACGATTCCCACCGACGCCAGAAGTTGCCGCCCCCGTCGGGGTCCATCCAGCCGAGCCTGCTGAGAGTCGCCAGGTCGTCGTCGGTGTAGTCGTCGCCGTCGCCGAGATACCCCGGCCCGATGGTCTCGGCGCGGATATCGCCGCCGTCGTACCGGGCGAATTGGAAGTGCCGTTCCGTTTGTTCGTCGGAGGAGTGGGCGTCCGGCCGCTCGCAGTAGATGGTGAAGAGTGACTCGGCGGGCAACCGCGCCAGAGCCTTCGCCAGCCGTTCTGTCAGATCTTCGAGCGCTGCCATAGCGCGATTCCTTCCCTCCGCCGTCGTCTCCGTTGTCTTCCAGTGATCTATATCGCCACACCGTGACACGCGATGGCGGTTCGAGGCGCCCGGTGAACACGGTGAGCATCCAAAGGTCTCACGGGTGCCAAACCGCCGGCGAGGGACCTCTGACACCTTCCGAGACGTCGGACATTCCGACCATCATCGAGCCCTTGTTCAAGAACCTGCACCGCCGTCTCGGTGTTGTCGCGGTCGGCCACGAGGGCTCGTCTGGTCTGGAACTGATGAGGCACGTCACCCTCCTGTATCGGCCTGGCGTGACACCCGTGGCGGAGTGGCTTCGCAGGTTTCTCGCGCGTGCGAGACCGGGTCGGCGCGCAGTTGAGCAGGATGCTGTCGGGCGGCCCCTCGTCGTGTTGGGAACCGACGGCGACTGCTTCTGATCGGCAAGTCGCAGTCGGCGATCTCTCAGATCGAACATGGCGAGATCGGCCTCTCGATCGAGATGCTCCAATCGATCGTCCGCCAACTCGGCGGCGAGGTCGAGATCACTGCCGTGTTCGACGACCGCCGGGTCCTCCTCGAGACGTGACCCTGTTCCAATCGTGCCCGCCTCGTCGAAGGCCCCCGCATCGACGTCGCCTCGCGTCGAGCCCGGCGGTCCTCAGTCCCTCTCGGGTCGCTGGGGCACGAGCCTGACGGGTCGGTCACTGCTCGTGTCGCCCGTCGGGCTGGCAAGCGCCCGCTCGAGGCCGGTGAACAGATCGAGCACTTCGGTTGCCTCGAAGACCCGATACCGCTGCCGGCCGACGTTGCGCTGTCGCAGCACTCCTGCTCGGGCGAGGGTGTTGACGGCGTCAGTCGTGCGCGCCTTGGATCGTCCGATCAGCTTGCTGGCTGAGCCGACTGTGACGATCGGGGCCCCCGGTAGGACTCCCAGCAGCAACTCGGTGCTCGAGTTGGCGCGGACGCGGCCGAGCTTCGAGCGCCAGGTCGCGGTGATCTCGTCGATGTCGTCGCTGTATGCCTCGGCGTCTCGACAGGAGCGACTGGTGGCGGTGGCGAACATTCGAAGCCACTCGACCGCAGCGGTGGAGCGCTCGGCGCTGTCGGGTTCGCCGAGGTGGCGGAACGTCGTCAATCCGTCGACGTAGTCGTCGGACCAGGTGGCCAGCACGAGGCTGATCGGTGGCACGAAGGACGGGGCGAGGCCCCGCCGGCGCAGCACGACATGGATCAACGCTCTGCCGGTGCGCCCGTTTCCGTCGGCGAAAGGATGAAGGGTTTCGAACTGGGCGTGGGCGATGGCGGCCTGCACCAGGGGGGAGTGGGCGTCGCCGTTGACGTAGTCGAGCAGGTCAGCCAGCAGGTCTGGGAGGTGCTCAGGAGGTGGTGGGACGAAGGCTGCGCTGCACGGGTTGAACGAGCTTCCGCCGATCCAGTTCTGCTCTTGTCGGACGACACCGCCGACCACGGGGGTGGGGGAGTTGTCCATGAGCGTGCGGTGGACCGACAGCAGATCGTCGAGTTCGAACCGGTCGGTGCTCGCCGCAAGTCCGACTGCGGACTCCATCGCGGCGATGTTGCCGATCACCTCGACTGCGACGCGATCGTCGGCGTCCCCGCCGAGCGCGATCGCGGCCTCGGCTCGGGCGAGTCGGTGGGCCGCGGCTTCCAGCCCTTCGATCTTGGAAGAACCGACAGACTCGGCGCGGAGCAGAAACCGGGCCAGACCCTCGAGGCTCACATGCGTCGTGCCGGCGTCGTTCAGTGCACGGACGGCCGCTTCGGCGTCGGCGATGTCCGCGGCGACGTCGGCGGGGATCGACGGGTCCCAGCCGACAAGCGGGTCGGGGAGGTACGCGTCGTAATCGCAGCCGCGGCGATCGCGGCGACTCATCCCCTGGAAGTTCGCCTCCCGGCGCTTCCGCAAGTGTGAGGCCATGACTCCTCTAAGTATCGGTTGCTGCCTAACTGTAACTTAGAGTGGGTTGATGCCAACGGACCTTTGGAGCTGATCGGGTCTCACGTCACAGCCGCCTGCTACCAATGGCGGAATGCTTCAGATGAGCGTGCAAGAGCGGCCCGGGGCGTCCGATGTCTGAACAGCCGAACGTCGGGCGGGTGCTCGGCACCGAGGACTCGACGCCGCTCGAGTTCTGGGTGGCGGTCGAGCCGGGCCACCACCTCCAACTCGACGACGTCGTGGCGCTGGACCGGACGCTGCCCAACGGCGAGCAGGTGTCGATCTACGGGATCGTCGGCCAGGTGCGTGCCCGCCACGAGGGCGCCCGTTTCGACACCGACGTCTTCCTCGTCGCCCGCGGTGTGCTGCCCGCCGAGGTCGCCGAGTCCGCCCTCGTGCAGGTCACCCGCGTGGTCCCCGAGACGTTCGTCCCGCCGCTGCCCGGCACGGCGGTGCGCCGCGCCGTGGACGCCGAACGCGACGAGGCCCTCGATCTCACCGACGTGGAGCGGCGCCTCCCCGCCGGCCTGTCCCGCGACGGCGAACCCGTCAACCTGGACCTGGACTTCATCGACGGCACCAAGGGCGCCCACGTCAACATCTCGGGTATCTCCGGCGTCGCCACCAAGACCAGCTACGCGACCTTCCTTCTCTACTCGCTGTTCAACTCCGGGGTCCTCGGCGCCGCGTCGGCCAACACGAAGGGCCTCATCTTCAACGTCAAGGGCGAGGACCTGTTGTTCCTCGACCACGCCAACACCCGCCTCGACGACGACCAGCGGGCCCGCTACGCGCAGCTCGGCCTCGCCGCCGCGCCGTTCAACTCGGTGCGCATCCTCGCCCCGCCCCGCAAAGGCGACCCCAACGGCACCCCCGCCACCGGCGCCCGCCAACACGGCGTGCGCCCCCTCTACTGGACCATCGCCCAGTTCTGCGAACAGGGCCTGTTGCCCTACCTCTTCGCCGATGCCGAGGACGAACGCCAGCACTACACGATCGTCGTGCAGTCCGTCGCCGCCCGCCTCGCTGAATGCGCCCGGGACAACGACACCTCCGACGGCGCCGTCCGCATCGAAGGCCAGACCGCCCGCACCTTCGACCAGCTCGTCGCCATCATCGAATCCAAGCTCATCCCCGACGATCCCGACGACACGACCGACCCCCGCTGGAGCGGCCGTGCCATCGGCGCCGGCACCATCAACGCGTTCGTCCGCCGCCTCGCGTCGGCCAGTCGCCACGTCGGTCACCTCGTGCGGGCCGACCTCGCCGACGCCGCCACCCACGCCGTGGACCTCGACGCGCAACAGGTCACCGTCATAGACCTGCACCTGCTCCACGACCGGGCCAAGCGCTTCGTCGTCGGTGTTGTCCTGCGTCAGGCCTTCGACGCGAAGGAGGCCTCCGGCACCGCCGAGCCGCTCCAGTTCGTCGTCCTCGACGAGCTCAACAAGTACGCGCCCCGGGACTCCTCGAGCCCCATCAAGGAGATCCTCCTCGACGTCGCCGAGCGCGGCCGCAGCCTCGGCATGATCCTCATCGGCGCCCAACAGACCGCCAGCGAGGTGGAGCGGCGCGTCGTCGCCAACTCCGCCATCCGTGTCGTCGGGCGCCTCGACTCGGCCGAAGCCGGCCGGGACCAGTACGGGTTCCTGCCGGCCGCGCAACGCCAGCGGGCCACCATCTTGAAGCCCGGGACGATGTTCGTCTCCCAGCCCCGCCTGCCGGTGCCGCTGCTGTTGGAGTTCCCGTTCCCCGCCTGGGCCACCCGCTCCGCCGAAGCGGACCTCTCCGGCGGTGGCCGCCGTGGCGGCTCCGACGGGGCTGGGGCTGCGGGGGATGGCTCCGGTGGCGACGGCGGCGCGCCCGCCGACCCCTTCGACGGGCTCACCTGAGCGACGGTGAAGCTGCTCCACACATCCGACTGGCACGTCGGCAAGGCCATCCGCGGCATCTCGCGCGCGGACGAACACCGCGCCGTGCTCGCCGAGATCGCCCGGGTAGCCCGGGACGAGAACGTGGACGTGATCGTCGTGGCCGGAGACCTCTTCGACACCGCGTCGCCGTCGCCGGAGTCCGAGGAGATCGTCTACCGGGCCCTGCTCGATCTCGCCGCCACCGAGGCAGATGTCGTCGTCATCGCCGGCAACCACGACAACGCCCGACGCCTGCGTGCCGTCGCCCCCATCCTCGAGCTCGGCCGCGTCCACCTCGTCGCCGAACCGACCCGCCCCGACGCGGGTGGCGTCATCTCGCTCACGGCCCGAGACGGGGCGGAGGTCCTCATCGCGACTCTGCCGTTCGTGTCCAAGCGGGGGATCGTGCGGGCCGAACACCTCATCGACGGCGACGCCTTCGTCCACGCCCAGGAGTACAGCGCCCGGCTGCGGATGCTCATCGACGTCCTCGCCGGGTCCTTCCGGGCCGACACCGTCAACGTCCTCGCGGCCCACGCCTTCGTCCTCGGGGCCCAGAGCGGTGGCGGTGAACGGGCCGCGCACCTGGTCGAGGAGTACGCGGTCACCGCCCAGTCGTTCCCCGCCACCATCAGCTACGGCGCGCTCGGGCATCTCCACCGGCCCCAGAAGATCCCCGCCGGCGCGCCGCTGCACTACTGCGGCTCCCCGCTGCAACTCGACTTCGGCGAAGCCGACCAGGCCAAACAGGTCAACGTCGTCACCCTCGAACCCGGCGCTCCCGCCGATGTCCGGCCCGTACCGCTCACCTCCGGCCGACCGCTGCGCACCCTCACCGGCAGCCTCGAACAGCTCCGAGCCGCCGAGGTGCCCGACGACGCGTTCCTGCGGGTGGTGGTGCGCGAAGCCGGTCGGGCCGGGCTCGCCGCCGACGTCCGCGAGATGCTCGGCGAGGGTGTGGTGGACGTGCGGGTCGAATCGACCGCTGCCCCTCGTACCCGCCGCAGCGTCGACATGCGCAGCCGCTCGCCCCGGGAGCTCTTCGACGAGTACCTCGCCCTCGAAGGCGTCGCCGACGAACGGATCCCGGCGCTGTTCGACGAACTGCTCGACGACGCCCACGAGACCGGGGCGGGTTCGGGCGCCGGTGCCGGCGAGGCGGCGCCGTGAGGCCGCTGCGGATCCGGATGAAGGGGTTCGGTCCGTTCCGAGAGCCGACCGACATCGACTTCACCGACATCGACCTCGTCGCCCTCGTCGGCGACACCGGCTCGGGCAAGTCCACGATCATCGACGCGCTCACCTTCGCCCTCTACGGCTCGGTCGCCCGCTACCAGGACAATCGCGCCGTCGCCCCCGTCATCAACCAGACCTCCCAAGAGGCCCGGGTGGCGTTCGACTTCGAGATCGGCGGACGGCCCCACACCGCCGTGCGGGTCGTCCGGCGCACGGCGAAGGGGGCGACGACTCGTGAGGCCCGCCTCGAGCAGGGAGAGCGGATCCTCGCGGACGACGCCCGGTCCATGACCGCCGCCGTCGAGGAGCTGCTCGGCCTCGACGCCGACCAGTTCAACCGCACCGTCGTCCTGCCCCAGGGCCGCTTCGCCGACTTCCTCCACGACACCCCCAAGGACCGCCAGGCCACCCTGCGCAACCTCCTCGGCCTCGAGCTCTACCGCCGCCTCGGCGGCGAGGCCCGGTCCATCGCCACCACGTGTCGGGACCAGGCCGTCGTACTGAAGGCGGACCTGGCCACCGACGCCGAGGAGCTCACCGACGAGAAGCGGGCCGGGATCGCCGGGCGGATCGAGGCGCTGGAGACGGTGCAGGGTGAGTTCATCGCGCAGCGGGTCGAGATCGAACAGGCCCGTGCTGCGGCCGAGAGGCTCGGGGCGGAGATAGCGGAGCTCGACGCCCGGCTCGAGAAGCTGCGCGGCGTCGACGTGCCCGACGGCGTCGCCGAGATCGACGCGCGGCTCGGGCGGGCACGGGACGCGGCGGAGACGGCCTCGGAGGTCGTGAAGGCCGCACGAGATGCCCGCCGCACCGCCGACGAAGCCGTCGCTGCGGGCCCCGACCTCGCCGAGGTCACCGCCCAGCTGCGGCTGCGGGCCGACCACGTCGAAGCGTCCGGCAAGCTCGCCGAGCTGAGCGGGCAGCTCCAGGTTGCCCGGACGGCGGAGGACGAAGCGGTCGCAGCCGCGGACGCAGTGCGACTCGAGCAGGAACGCCGCGACGACGCCGTCGCGGCCGCGCAGGCCGTCGAGGAGGACGCGCTGGCCACAGCCGGGACCGTCACGAGCAGTGAACAGCTCGACGCCTGGGCCGAACTGTGGGAACGCCACGCCGCCGCTGTCGAAGCGGAGAGGTCCACCGGGGCCGCCCACGCCGACGCGGCCGCCGCGCTCGTACCGCTCGAGAACGCGGTGACCGATGCCGAAGCCGCGCTCGAGGCGGCGTCGGGGGAGCTGGCGCGTCTGCGCCGCGAGGAGGGCGTCGCCGCACACGCCGACCTGCTCGCCGTGGGGGAGCAGTGCCCGCTGTGTCACCAGACGGTGCAGACCCTGCCCGAACACCGCCTGGGTGACGACCTGCAGGCAGCCGCCGAGCGCGAGACGCAGGCACGAGCGTCACGCGACGAGGTACTCGCCGCCCGTGACGCGGCCAAGCGTGACGCCGACCGGGCCGAGGCCCGCCGTGACGCCGCGGCCGACGAGCTGCGGGGGCTCGCGGAGCGGGTCGGGGCCGTCCCCGCCGGTGACGAGATCGCCCGTCGCCGTAGCGAGACCGAAGCGGCCGACGCCGCGGTCGCCGCCGCACGCGCCGAGGTGATGCGGGCCCGGCTCGCTGCCGACGAGCACCGCCGTAGCGACGACGTGCGTGCCGTCCTCTCGGCCGAGGACGAAGCCAAGGCGACTCGGATCCGTGTGGAGCAGTCCGAGACGTCCACGCGTGAACGCGTCGAGGCCCTCGCCGGGCGACTCGACGGGGTGCCCGACGTCGAGGCGTTGCAGCGGGCAGCGGCCGAAGCCGAGCGGCTCCGGGCCTTGGCGAAGGCCGCGGTCGACGAGGTCGTGAAGGCCGAGACGGCCGCCGAGGAGGCCGTTGGTGCGCTGGGGGTCGCCCGGGTCGCGGCCGCGACAGCCCGCACGGAGCTGCAGGCCGCCCGTGACCGTGTCGCCGCGCTCGAACCGCCTGCGCTCGGCGGCGAACAGGTCGCCGCCGACTGGGCGACCCTCGCCACCTGGGCAGCCGGTGAACGGTCCGCGGCCACGACCCGCCGGGAGGAGGCGCACCGCACCCGGACCGGGACCGTCGAAGCCGCCGACACCCGCACAGCGGCGCTCGTGGCCCGCGTCCGTGAGGTCGTGGACCTGGCCGACGAGGCGCCACCCCTCAGCGACATCGCCGACCGGATCACCGCCGCCGTCGCCGAAACGCGCGCCGGTCTGCGGTCCTTCGACGAACGCTGTGACCGCCTCGCCGAACGGCAGGAGATGATCGACGACCTCACCGAACGCGGGCAGGTCGCCGAGGCGCTCGGGCGGTTGCTGCGGGCCGACGGATTCGAACGGTGGTTGATGCGCGAGGCGCTCGAGCACCTCGTCAGCCGGGCCACCGTGCGGCTGTTCGAACTGTCCGGCGGCCAGTACTCGCTCGAGTTGGACGACGCGAACTTCGTCGTGCGTGACCACGCCAACGCGGACGAGATCCGCTCGGCCCGGACGCTGTCGGGCGGCGAGACGTTCCTGGCGTCGCTGTCGCTCGCCCTGGCCCTCGCGGACGCCACCGCCGAGTTGGCCCCCGAGGGTGCGCCTCAGATCGAATCGATCTTCCTCGACGAGGGCTTCGGCACCCTCGACGCCCACACGCTCGACACGGTCGCCACCGCCATCGAGGACCTCGGCGCGAGCGGCCGCCTCGTCGGGATCATCACCCACATCCGCGAGCTCGCCGACCGGATGCCCGTGCGCCTCGAGGTGACCAAGAGCGGCGGCGCGTCCACCGTGGAACGGGTGGTGCTGTGAGGGAGTGTTCAGGTGCCTGCACGATCCGCCGGGCAGGGGGGTCCGCGTGGGATCGTGTGCGGCGTACGACGACCATCGGGTCCGTCCCGAGGAGGAATCTCCGTTGAAGCGAGCAATTCTGACCGTGTGTGCCGCCGCCATGGCCCTGACCCTGGTGGTCGGGTGCGGGGGTGGCGACGACGGGCCGGCCGACGGCGAGAGCACCTCCGTCGACGCGCTGACCGCGGTGATGGTCGACCTGGGCGCCCCGCAGGAGGACGCCGAGTGCGTCGCCGCGAAGCTCGAGAACGTGACAGCCAATGAGCTCTTCGACTTCTTCGAGGCGGTTGGCGACGGCGAAGAGGTCCTCGCCACAGAGGGCGTCGCCAGGCAGGTGATCAATGCGCGCGGTGCGTGTGAAGCAGGTTTTTGAGCCCGTGACGACGTGCGACGTGGGCCGGTGCCCTCAGCGATGAGTAAGACCGAATCCCGTGTCGTCGACTGGCTGGGCGGGGTCACCGGCGACGGCGAGTCCCTGACCGACTGGGCGATCCTCGGCTACCCGAGCGCGGGTTCGAGCCACTCCAGTCGCGCTCTCGACGAGTACATCGACCAGCGTGGTCTCGACCCAGCCGCCCAGGTCGGCCAGGGTTACACGCAGATGATCGTGATCGTGACCGACCTCCGGCTGATGTTCGCCGGCGTCGGTGGGGTGATCGGCGTCAGGCCGAAGAAGCTCGTGGTGGAAGCGCCGATCGATTCGATCCGTCTCGAGTGGTGGGACCAGCGCGAGGTCGGCCCCGACCGACGGTGGCTGCTGTTCATGTTGGGGGAGCAGTGGCTCCGACACGTCGCAGCGATCACCGACCGTTCGAACATCGAGTCCTTCACGACGGCGCTGGGGGACCTGGCAAGCCGGGTCCGCTGACGCGATGCCGTGACCGCCCGCTCGATGAACCAGCCGGACCGGAGACGCTGATGCGCTTCAGCGTCGAGACGTGGGCGCCCGAGTACGGGATCGGCGCGGACGCCGACCAGCTCGAGGACGTGTCCGAACGCGTCGAGGTGGAGCTCGAGCGTGACGTCGGGGACTGGGCGCCGATCGTGCCGTCGCCGGAGTCGGTGCCCGACTCGATCATGTTCATCGACGGGGTGCGCCGCATCGACGCCCGGGTGTGGATCCACCACGACGACGGCTCCCACGCCGGGGTGTGCGCCTCCTACGCGGCCGGCGCGGTGACGTGCCGGGGCGCCACGGCTGAGGTGACGGCTGTCGAGGTGGGGCGGGGGCTGTTCGCCGCGGCGACGTCAGGGGCGGGGCCCGTCGTCACCCGCCACGCAACCTATGCGTTCGCCCCGACTGCCGATGAGACGCCTGAGGCCTCCTACCTGGCCATCCACGAACGCATGACGTCGCTGGAGCTCGGGGTTTCGGCCGGCCACGACTGCGAACTCGTCGTGTTCGACGGGCCACTGCGGGGCCGCAACGACCCTCACGGCGTCGGCTACGTCAAGACCCAACACGTCCAGTACCTGCCCGAACCGGTCGCGCCGATCCTCGCAGCGCTCGACGACGGCCAACGCACGCCCCTGTTCCTCGTGAGCGGCCGGGGTTTCACCCGCTACAGCTGGTATCTGCGCCTGCCCGGTCCGAGGAACCAGCCGTTGTCGGGAATCGTGCGGTTGGAGTTGCCCGGCGTGGGGACGGTGGCCGATGCGGTCGAGCGGGCCGAGGTCGTGTCGGCGGCGCTGCCCCGGTTCGCGTCCGAGGCGCACAAGGAGTCCCGGGCGCCCCAGAACCTCTACCCGATCGCCGGGCTCGAACACCGCCTCCGTCACCGCCTCGGTGACGCACTGCTGCTCGAGAGATCGCTACGGCTCGCCGCGGCGTCGTGAACAGCGGTCTCACCGCAGTGGGAGCAAGCTCCAAAGCGCTTTGGGGCTTCGCGGCCAAGCATCAAAGTTTTAGCGAAATCGTTGTAGGTTGTCCCGGTGGACCCAAATACCTTTGTAGCTCCGCAGATGGGCAGGCCGGTCAAGACGCCGGGGCACCACGGCTACTGGGCGTACCACCCTGAACCTGTACCTCGGTCACTCCCGCTCCAGCCCCGGACTGTGATGCTTCTGTCGGAAGCCGACCGGGCTCTTGGACGACTCGCGGGAGCCGGCCGGCTCCTGCCCAACCCGCATCTTCTCCTTCAGCCCTACGTGACACGTGAGGCCCTCGCGAGCAGTCGGATCGAGGGAACCCAGGCCTCGCTCTCGGATGTCTTCGACGCGCAGGCGCGGGCGACTGCCGAAGGACCGGTACGCGAGGTCACCAACTACATTCGCGCCTTGGAGCACGGCCTCTCGCGGATCGCCTCGCTACCCGTCTCGAAGCGGCTCCTGTGCGAAGTGCATTCGATACTGCTCGATGACGTCCGTGGCCGCGAACGTCGACCGGGTGAGATACGGCGATCCCAGAACTGGATCGGTTCACCCGACAACCGGCCCGACACGGCCGTCTTCGTCCCTCCCCCGGTCGACGTCATGATCAGGTGCTTCGACGAACTCGAGCAGTACCTGCACGCCGAAGCGCAGGTTCCGCCACTCATCCAGATCGCACTCGTCCACTACCAGTTCGAGACGATCCACCCGTTCCTCGACGGCAACGGACGGTTGGGCAGACTGCTCATCGCGTTCCTGCTCGTCGAGCACGGACTGCTCCCACAACCCCTGCTCTATCTGAGTGCCTACTTCGAGCGCCGCCGTGGTGACTACTACGACCGGCTACAGGCGGTGCGGGAGCGTGGCGAACTCGAGGAGTGGCTTGTCTTCTTCCTGGTCGGGGTCGCCGAGCAGGCAACGGATGCGGTGAAGAGGGCCGAGGCGTTGGCCGACCTTCGCGAAGACTTCAGGGGCCGACTCACAGGTGATCGATCGCGGGCCATCGAGGTCGTCGACCTTGTATTTCGCAACCCCGTCCTCGTGACTACGAGGATCGCCGAGGAGCTCGGAGTCACGCTCCAGAGCGCGCTCAACCACGTCCGGCGTCTCGAGGCGGAAGGGATCGTCAGCGAGGCTCAGGGACTCCCTGGGCGCTCTAAGCGGTGGGTGGCAGGAGACGTCTTCCACGTGTTGGACCCGGAGGCGCGAATAGCGTTCGACGGCGAGTGAGCCTGCGGCTGAGCCACGGGCGCACGGTCACGACGCCCCCAAGACCGCGCAGGCAGCCCACAACCACCTGCTCGCCCGAGAGGAACCGTTCATCGCCGAGACCCTCGCCTCGCACCCACCCACGGCCGGGCTCATGCAGAGCGCTGAGCCGCCGAACACACGTCCACCTGATCGTCGTCGCCGTGCCGAGGATCTGTCTGCCACCCGCGTCAGCCGCGCGCACAGCTCACGGCGGTCCGCCCTGTCACCGGGTCGGACTAGCGTCCGTCCCATGGCTGATGACACTGCTGGGAACCCCGACGGGGAGATCGGCGACGAGACCTTCGAGCGCGTCCGTGATGCGGTCATGTCATGGCTCGAGGTCGGGCCCCGGGACGCGGGTGATCTGGCCGAACAGCTCGTCGACTCGGGGCTCTACACGCCTACGGGCGACCACGATGCGGACGTCGACGGTGCGTGGGACCTCGTCGACGAGATCGTCACGACCAGCGACGACACGTGGGTGCGCGACGACGACATGGTCGTGTCGATCACCGCCCGTCTCGCCGAGGGCGTCGTCTTCACCCACCGCCTGAGCGCCGAGGAGATCGCGTCGGGCGAGGTCGTCGAGAGCCCCAACCTCGCCGTGCTCGAATGGAACGCCTACGACGAGCTCCGGTTGCGCGGCGGGGGGAGGCTGCGAACCGGCCCGGCCGAGTCGACCGACCCCGACCGACCGTGGGGCCCGACCGTCGTGTGGGGACCCCCCGGATGGCTCGACGGGTTCGAACCCGGCGACCTGATCGCCTTCGACCGGGTCGACATCGACGTCGACGTGTACCCAGTGGAAGCCCTCGGCGACGGCGCCGCCGAGGTGGACGCGTTGCGCGAGTACGCCACGGGTTGGGTCGGCGACGGGCGCGGCAGCGAGGAGACGCCGATCGTGATGGAGGCGATCGCGCACGACGAGCTGCTCTTCTCCCAGCCGGTACCGCCCGTCGGCGAGCTCCTCGAGGCTGCCGGCCTCGAACGCCGTGGCCACGAGTGGGGATGGGCTGACGAGCTCTGGTCGACGGTTCAGGAGCGACGCGACCTCAACGAGGCCTACACGATGTCCTCCTACGGGTTCGACACCTGCTGCACGCGCGCCCTCGAACGGGTCCGGGCCGCGTTCGAGGAACTGCAGTTCCGCGAGGGCGAAGGCGGCGATGTCGACCTGGCGGCGGTGGCGCGAGATCTCGGCCACGGCGACGTGGCGCGGGCTTTCGTCAACCTCCAGCGGGGGTACGCCCCGGCCATCGTCGAGTTCGCCGACACCATCGCGGCCGCCGGGGGCCGCAACAGCGCCAACGCTCATGCTCTCGCCGGTCTCGCACACCGGTGGACCGGAAACGCGCTCGACGCCGAGGCGGCCTTCGGCCGCGCGCTCGGCAAAGACCCCGCATGCGCCGTGGCCGCCGGCGAGCTCGCCGAGCTCGCCGCCGACCGGGGCGACATCTCGCGGGCCCACGCGCTGGCGGTGCGCGATGACGACGACGAGGCGCGGGTCGACTGGCTCGCGGGCGAACGCGACCGCCGCGCCGGCCTTCGACCACGGGCGGGTCGCAACGAGCCGTGCCCGTGCGGGTCGGGCCGCAAGTTCAAGCAGTGCTGCGGAAGGGGCGGCGCGCCGTCGCTGCTGGACCGGATGCCCTTCGTCCAGGGCCGCATCGTGCGGTTCGCCACCCACCCCGACCACGAGGTGGGGGTCTTCACGCTCGCTGTGACCGCCGTCGGCGCCTCAGGTGACGTCGCCCTCGACGGACTCGACCGGTTCCGCGACGACGGGTTCGTCATCGACGTGGCCGTCCACGAGGGCGGCCTCGCGCTGGCCTACCTCGCCGAACGAGGTGACCTGTTGCCCGACGACGAACGGCGGCTCGTGGTCTCGATCCTCGACGAGCCGCGCAGGCTGTGGGAGATCACCGAGGTGCGCCCCGGCGAAGCCCTCGTCCTGCGTGACACCGCCACCGGCGAGACTGTCGACGTCGCCGAGCGGTCCGGCACCGAAGGCCGCGAGGCCGGCGAGCTGGTGATGCTCCGGGTCGTCCACGTCGGCGACGACTCGGTGATGGCGGGCGTGCCGATCATCGTGCCCCTCGGTGAGCGTGAGCGGGTCCTCGCCCTGCTCGAGGCGACGCCTGACGCCGCAACCTTCGCGGAGTGGTACGGATCGCTGTACAGACTGCCCACGCTCACCAACCGTGAGGGGCACGACATGGTGCTGTGCCGCACGGAGCTCGAGACCGACGAGGAACCCGGGGCGGTCGCGCTCGCCTTCGACGCGCTGTTCACCCGCGACGGGGAGGAGACCACCTGGCACGAGTCCGTGGACGTCGGAGGCGAGACGGTCATCGGCGGGACGATCCGTCTCGACGGCACGTCGCTCGTGGTGGAGTCCAACTCCGAGGAACGCCAGGACCGGCTCGTCTCGATGTTCGAGGAGATCCTCGACGCGTGGGTCGTCGACGACGAGCGCCAGCCGGCGATGGAGGCGGTTGCCCGACGTCGAGCCGACGGAGCGGCCGAAGGGACTGGTGATGCGTCGGGTGCCGACGGAGCGCCGTCGGGTCTGATCGCGCCCGAGGACGCCCCACCGGAGATCCGCGAAGCGCTGCTCGCCTACATCGAGGACCACGAACGACGCTGGGTCGACGAGCCCATCCCCGCGCTAGGCGGATCGACGCCCCGAGAAGCCCTCGACGACCCGACCCGGCGCGAAGACCTGTTCGCGCTGTTGCGCGACATGAGGCGCCGAGAGAGAGCGCAAGGCGCCGGGGGCGTCGCCATGTCGGCCGACCGCATTGAGGCGCTGCTCGGCATCGACGTCGGGTCCTGACGCGCCTGCCGCGGCGCCGACGGTGCTCGCGGCGCCCGCGCCGTGCGGCAGCTACCGCCGGCTCCAGCTGCGATTCGCTACGACGTTGGCGCCGACACAGGTCCAGGACATCGACCGGCTCAGCGATCATCGTGCTCGGCCGCGTGCCCGTGCGTCGGACCGATGTCACAGCCGCCCCCTACCGGGTCTCCGAAGCAGAAGACACCGAGCACATGTCGGCACCGTCGACATCCGGAGGCGCAGATGAGCACGAGCAGACGTATCCATTCCCGGGTCCTGGCGACCCTGGCGACCCTTGCCGTCCTGGCGGGCGTCCTCGCACTGGGGTCGTCCCCCGCGTCGGCGCAGTCCGGCGTCTCACCGGAGGGTTGGCTCGACAGGGCCGAGGCCGTCGGCGGCGGAGTCGCCATCGCAGGTTGGGCCCTGGACCGTGACGCCCCGGCCGAGAGCGTGAACGTCCACGTCTACGTGGACGGCGCCTACGCCGCCGGTCGAGCGGCGAGCGGTGCCCGGCCCGACGTGAACGCCGCACGCGGCGTGTCCGGCAACCACGGCTTCGGCTGGATCGTCCCGGCCGGACCCGGCGCCCGTGAGGTGTGCGTGTTCGCGCTCGGACTCGACGCCGCCGGCAACGAGAACGGCGACAACCCGCTGCTGGGTTGCGCGAATCTCGGCGGGGGAGCGGCCCCGTCGGCCCCGTCCCCGTCGGCGCCCCCCAGCCCAACCGCGCCGCCGGGCACGAACTCACCGCAGGGTTGGCTCGACCGCGCCGACGGCGTCAACGGCGGTGTCGCCATCGCAGGTTGGGCTCTGGATCGTGACGCCCCCGCTAAGAGCGTGGCCGTCCACGTCTACGTGGACGGTGCCTACGCCGACGGTCGCACCGCCGCCGGCGCCCGCCCCGACGTGAACGCCGCGCTGGGCGTGTCCGGCAACCACGGGTTCGGTTGGACGGTGCCGGCATCGCCCGGGTTGCGTGAGATGTGCGTGTTCATCCTCGGCCTCGACGCCACCGGTGGTCAGGACGGGAACAACCCGCTTCTCGGCTGCGCGGACGTCGTCGTCGCATCCGGCGGTTCGCCGGCTGCACCCGGCCCCGCCCCGGCGCCCGCTCCGAGCCCCTCGCCCGCTCCCGCACCGCCCGCCACCGGACCCACCATCGGCGGATCCGGCACCTTCTCGGTCGGCGTCGACGTCACCCCCGGCACCTACTTCGCCACGGGCACCGACGGCTGCTATTGGGCTCGGCTGTCGGGCTTCTCGGGTGACTTCGACGACATCATCGCCAACGACTTCGGCAGCGGCCAGCGTGTGGTCGCCATCGCCGGGGGCGACGTCGGCTTCGAGACCAGCCGCTGCGGAACGTGGCGCCCCGTCTCCCAGGCGCCCGCCAACCCCGCGATCGGCGAGGGCATCTGGATCGTCGGCCGGCAGATGACACCGGGAACCTGGCGGACCAACGGCGGCGAGAGCTGCTACTGGGCTCGGCTCTCGGGCTTCTCGGGTGACTTCGACGACATCATCACCAACAACATCGGCGACGGGCCCGCCGTGGTCACGATCGCAGCCGGCGACGTCGGCTTCGAATCCAGCCGCTGCGGCACCTGGACCCGCGTGGGCTGACCGCTCGCCGGGGATCCCGAGCCGATGATTGCGGGGGCGCTCCTCACGGGGGGCGCCCCCGGTACGCGTGTCACAGGCGCCGCCTACCTTTTTCGTATGGACATCAGTCGAGACAGGGCGGCGCGCCAGCGGGCGTTGGGGGCGGTCATCGGATCGGCGGTGGGTGACGCGCTCGGCGCGCCCTTCGAGTTCGGCCCGGCGGGGGAGTACTCGCGCCGCTTCCCCCAACCCGTGCTCGGCGGAATCGGCGAGATGGTCGGCGGCGGGGGCTACTCGTGGGCGCCCGGTGAGTTCACCGATGACACGCAGATGGCCGTCGTCCAGGCCGAGTCCCTGCTCGACCGCGGCGGTGTCGACGGGGCGGACCTGTTCGAACGGTTCGGCACATGGGCACGCGATGCGTCCGATGTGGGCGTTCAGACCCGAAGCGTCCTGAACTCCGCCGCCGGGTGGGAGACGGCCGCGGCGGCCCACTACGAACGCAACCCCCGCGGCGCAGCGGGCAACGGATCGCTGATGCGGTCCACGCCGACGGCGGTCCACTACGCCACGGCCACCATCGCCGAAACCGTCGACGCCGCCCGCGCCACCTCGGCGGTCACCCACGGCGACCCGGCGGCCGGCTGGGGGACCGCGCTCTTCCACCTGATGGTCGGCGCCGCGGTGCGCGGCGAGGACCACGAGGCCGCGCTCGCCGAGGGCCTCAAGATGCTCCCCGCCGACCAGGACCGCTACCGGCGGATGCTCGCCCCGTCGTGGCAGCCGGAGTCGGCCGAGGTCGGCAACGGCAGTGTCTGGGGCTGCCTGGCGTCCGCTGTGTGGGCGGTGCGTGGCAGCAGCACGTTCGCGGAGGCGGTAACCGCCGCCATCGACCTCGGTGACGACACCGACACCGTCGCCGCCGTCACCGGCGGTCTCGCCGGGGCCATCTACGGCATCCAGTCCATCCCGAGCCGGTGGACCACCTACCTCCACGGCCACGTGAGCACCCCCGACGGTCCGCGGACCTGGCGCCTCGCCGACCTCCAGGACCTCACGCTGCGGCTGATCGGAGCAGACCCGGTGCCGGCCCAGGAGCCGGGCCTACCGCTCGGACCGACCGAGATCGCGCCCGGCATCCACGCGGCAGACCTGGCCGGAGCAGCGACCGTTCCAGAGGACTGGGCCGTCATCTCGCTGTGCCGGGTCGGCGACACATTCGCCCACCACCCCGTACGCCGCGCGGTCTACCTGATCGACAAGGAGGGGGACCACAACATCGGATTGGGTCACGTCGTCGCCGACGCGGTCGCAACCCTCGACGCGTTCAGGGCCGAGGGCCGTCAGGTGGTGGTGCACTGCCACGGCGGGGCGAGCCGCACCGGGCTCGTGCTGCGCGCCTGGCTCATGGGGACCAACGGCTGGGACGAAGCCACCGCCACCGACCACCTGCGCGAGCGCTGGCCCCACCTGGGGGAGTGGAACGCCAGCTTCAGCGGGTTCCTGTCGGCCCGGTCCTGAACCTCAGAGCCTGATCGTCGGGATCAGGGTCGGAGGTCCTCTGCGGACGGCGTGGGCGTGATGTCAGCCATGCGGTCGGGTCGGTCCCACAGGTCCGCCTCGCAGTCGAGGCAGCGATGTGTCGGGTCGTCGAAGCCGATACAGCACCCGCCGAGCGCCACCTCGCCCCGCCTGGATGCCTCGGCCACATCGGGACCGGGCATCCCGTAGACCACCTCGACGACCCGGTCGGACCCGCACCGTGGACACGGATCACCCGGGGAGTAGAGAACACGGTCCTCGCCGGTCGGCCACGGGAGGTCACCGGCGGGCGTTCCGGAACCCGCCTCGAGCATCTCATCCGGTTCCGCCATGGGACCTCCGTTCGACCACAGTCGCGTCGCGAACCTACCGCCCTCCTGTACGGCCTCGCCGTGACAGGGTCGCGACGACCCATGTGAGGCACACCCGCATCGTGAAGGCCCGTATCGTCGACGCTGGGAGCCGACGGGGCGCTCTGGACGGAGGCGAACGGTGAAGGACAGCGGCGTCAAGAGGATCGATCTCGCACTCCAGGGCGGCGGCGCTCACGGCGCCTTCACCTGGGGCGTGCTGGACCGCCTCCTCGACGACGAGCGCATCGAGATCGACGGGATCAGCGGGACCAGCGCAGGGGCGATGAACGCGGTCGCCCTGGCCCAGGGCCTCGCGGCAGGCGGACGGCGAGAGGCCCAGGAGCTCCTCTCGGCCTTCTGGAAGAAGGTGAGCGACCTCGGACGGGTGAGCCCGGTCCAGCGGTCGATCTTCGACGTTCTCACGGGGCGTTGGAGCCTGGACCTCTCGCCCGGCTTCCATCTCTTCGAGAGCCTCACCCGGACGTTCTCGCCCTACGAGCTCAACCCGTTGAACATCAACCCCCTGCGCGACGTCGTCGCCGAGTCGTTCGACTTCGACGTCGTGAACCGGGCCACGCGGCCGAGGCTGTTCCTGTCCGCCACCAACGTGCGGACCGGGCGTCCCAAGGTGTTCCGCCAACCGTCACTCTCGGTCGACACCACCATGGCGTCGGCGTGTCTGCCGTTCCTGTTCCAGGCGGTCGAGATCGACGGCGAGGCGTACTGGGACGGCGGCTACACGGGCAATCCGCCGATCTTCCCTCTCATCGACGAGACAGAGGCCCTCGACATCGTCATCGTCCAGATCAACCCGATCACCCGGTCCGAGGTCCCCCGGACGGCCTACGAGATCACCAACCGGCTCAACGAGATCACCTTCAACGCCAGCCTGATCAAGGAGCTGCGGGCCGTGTCGCTGCTGCGGCGGATGGTCGACCAGGGGCCCGAGTTCCAGGCGTACCGCGATCGGCGCCTGCACATGGTCCAGTGCGACGAGAAGATGCTGGAGTTGAGCGTGTCCAGCAAGCTCAACTCCGAGTGGGCGTTCCTGCGGTACCTCCACGACATCGGCCGGCGGGCAGCGGAGCACTGGTTGGGCCAGCACTTCGACGACCTGGGCGAGCGTTCCTCGTGGCGGCCCTCATCGCTGTTCGACGAGAGCCCCGGACCGGTCCTGCCCGAAGACGACGATGGCTGCTAGTGGTCCGTCGCGGAATTGGTCTGGTGGGTCAGGGCGGCGCGGCCTCGTCGGACTTTGGTGATGATGTCGTTGGCCGGCTTGGTCCACACGAACGGTCGCGGGTCCTCGTTCCAGTGTGAGGTCCACTCGTCGAT